>CANFSD010000011.1 GCA_947449515.1 Bacteroidota bacterium | reverse complement strand
GGGTACAAAAGCCTTGTAAGTTATATACTTGCAAGGCTTTTTTGTTTTACCTCTTTTCGTATGTTTCTGGCAACAAAGCTGCCCTGTTCCAGTTTTTAAGGAATGCTATAATCTTATCTTTACTATAACTTTTACCATCCTCTAAATAGGAAGAATTTTCTGTATGCACCATATTGCCATCGGCATCTAAAACTACAAAAACGGGGAAACCGAACCTTTGCGGATATTTCAGGCTTTGGAGAATCTCTTCGTTTTTATTCTCCTTGCTGTAATTTAAGTGGTAAACCACATAATCTAAATTTAGTAAGGAATCAATTTGATTGTCTGCCTTGCAAAATCTATTGAATTCTATACACCATTTGCACCAATTTCCTCCAATTTGTAATAATACCTGCTTGTTTTCTGCTTTGGCTTGTTTAATAGCCATAGCCATATCTTCTTTAGCGTTGGCGCTTGGGTTATACAAATTCGGATTTGCGTTTTGGGCAAGGGATATGAAACAAAGAGATAAAAGAGAGAACAGCAGTGCAGATTTTTTCATGGAGGCTTAATTTTAAAAATCAAATGTAGGAAATAGGATAGCCAATTTTAGCCTAATTTTTTTATTCGCAACCCTTCGAGGGTTTAAACCCTCGAAGGGTTGAATTCGCCTATATGCCATCAAAAATCCTGTATTTCTCCGAGTTTATCCACAATTTTTCGCTTTTTACTTATTGTTTATTAGGAACTTAGCACTTATCCACACAAAAGGTCACGAGGGTCCCCACCCTCGTGACCTTTTGCCAGTATCTTCATAAAAATCATATACTATTTTTCAATTTTTTTTGGCGAACAATTTTCTGTTTTAAAGGTTTAAACATATCCTATTTACCTGATTTATAATTCAAGAGGTATTGACCTTCCCAAATCCTTTTTATTCCTTTGGTGGCAATGAAAAATCTACTCCTAAAAATTCTTATTGGCCTGCTTTTTATAATAATACCTAAACCTCAGCTAAAGGCTTGGGGTTTTTTTGCCCATCAGAAAATTAATCGCCTGGCGGTATTTTGTTTGCCAGCAGAAATGTTTGGCTTTTATAAGAAACATATTGATTACATCTCCGAGCATGCAGTAGATCCGGATAAGCGCAGGTATATGGTTCCTGGCGAGGATGTAAAACATTTTATTGATATGGATTATTATGAATCAGTTTTGCCTTTTGACACCCTTCCGCGCAGTTACCAATTGGCAATAAATAAATATTCAAAAGACACTTTGCATACCTATGGAATTGTACCATGGAATATTCAGTGGACCCGCAAGAAACTAAGTGAAGCATTTTTTGAAAAGGATATTACCAGGATATTAAAGTTGTCGGCAGAATTGGGGCATTATATTGCCGATGCGCATGTACCATTACATGCAACTTCTAATTATAACGGACAAAAAACTGGGCAAAATGGCATTCATGCTTTTTTTGAATCAAACCTACCAGAATTGTTTTCGTACGACTATAATTTCTTTATTGGAAAAGCCCATTATGTGCAATATCCATTGGATGAAACCTGGCAGGCGGTGGAGGGGAGTTTTGCATGCCTAGATTCTGTTCTCGGTTTTGAGAAAATATTGCAGGAAAATTTTCAAGGGAATAAAAAATATACTTATGTAAAAAAAGGAAATTCCTTTCAAAGAACCTACTCAGATGATTTTTCTGCAGCTTATCACCTCATGCTCGCCGGCATGGTAGAACGTCGAATGATTGCTGCAATTAAAGAAGTGGCCTCATTTTGGTACACTGCTTGGGTAGATGCTGGTCAGCCTAATTTAGATTTTCAAAATCAAAATTGGGCCGATAGCCTTTACCAAGAGAAGTTTCCAAGTATTTTGCCAGAAAAGATGTTGGGCCGACAAGAAAATTAGTGAAATTTCCCCATATTTTAACCTGTTTTTTGTGCATAACTTGTTTTTGCTTGTCAAGGTAGGGCCTTTATTTTTGTTAGCATAGAAAAGTAAAAGATGTATATCTTTACTTTCAGTTTCGATCCAAAAAATAAAAACAAACTATAACAATGAAATTTATTGTAAATAGCAGTGTATTGTTGCGTCACCTGTCATTTATTGATGGTGTGGTTGTTGCCAAACCTATTATTCCAATATTGAATAACTTTTTATTCGATATTAAAGATGGTGTGCTTACCATCCATTCAACAGATTTGGAAACCACCATGAGCACGAGCATTAAAGTAGATGCTAAGGAAGATGTATCAATTGCCATTCCTTCTAAAACTACTTTAGAATTGCTAAAGACATTGTCGGATCAGCCACTTGCTTTTTCTATCAATGAAGAAAAAGGCAGTGTTGAAATCAAATACGAAAGTGGTCGTTTTAAATTAACTGCTCAAAAAGGCGATGAATTCCCTAAAACGCCAGAAGTTGAAGGTGCCAGCACTTTTGAAATAGGTGCTAAAATTCTACAAAAAGCAATCAACAAAAGTGTATTTGCAACCAGTAGCGATGAGTTAAGGTTAAACCTAACTGGCGTTTACCTTCAGTTGTTTAAAAACAATATCACTTTTGTAGCTACTGATGCAAATCGTTTGGTAAGATTTACTAGAAACGACGTTCAACCTGGTACAGAAGAATCATTGATCCTTCCTAAAAAAGCATTGAACCTCTTAAAATCATGCTTGCCCAATGATGATACCCAAGTAAAAGTTCATTTTAACCGTCAAAATGCATTTTTCCAAATTGGAGATGTAAGTTTAATTTGTCGTTTAATTGATGAAAAATACCCTGATTACCGCGCGGTAATTCCTACAGAAAATCCAAATAAATTAACCATCGAAAGAGGTGAGTTTTTAATGGCGGTAAAACGTGTATCTATTACCTCAAATAAAACTACCCATCAAATTCGTTTGAAATTGGCCGGTAGCGAGCTAACAATTAGCGCCGAGGATATTGATTTCGAAAATGAATCACAAGAGAAATTAGCTTGTTCATATGCCGGCGAAGACATGGAAATTGGTTTCAATTCTAAATACCTTTTAGAAATGCTAAACAATATGGATGCTGCTACAATTGTTCTTGAATTATCTCAGCCAAACCGCGCTGGTGTTATTGTTCCAGCTAATCAAGAAGCAGATGAGGATGTATTAATGCTTATCATGCCAATGATGTTGAATAGCTATTAATTCAAATATTTTTATACTAAAAAAAAGGCGCAACAAATTGTTGCGCCTTTTTTTTGTTATTGATTTTGAGGAATTCTTCCCAATTGTAATCGACCATTCACACGTCGTATCACCTTCGCAAATTCATCAGAAAAATAGCCAGAAGTTTTTATTCTTCTAAAGTAATTCATTGGATCGCCACCAATAAAAATTCCCAAATTGTTCGACCCAACATTATATGGTTTTCCTAATTGCATAAATTGGGTATTGTAAAAATACAGTCCATAATCTGCCTTATGGGTGTATTCTGAAACATCCTCTACAAACGATGCAATAAAATAATTAGTGGTGTCAAAGTCTACCTTTTCAATTTCCTGTAATTGCTCGTCAACAAATACGCCTGCAAATTTGCCCATGTTCACCTTGTAAGCATTGGTGTTCATGAAAAATAATACCTTACAAAAATCAAAATTTTGCCTAAATTCTTTGATAATATTCTTATTGGTTTGGTCCTGCAAATTCCTAACATAATTGGCATCTTCCACACGTTTTTCAATAACCAACTGGTTAATTAATTTTTCATCTGGAGCTTCCAACATTACCAATAAAGTTCCTTGCGCTCGCTTGTTTAATTCATTCACCATTTGCATTTCATCAACCACAATCTTATTGCGCATTCTAATGGCACTTAACCTAACGCCAACCTCTAAACAACTTGGTCTGCCATGAAATGTACTAGCAGTACTTTTATTGGTAAAACTATGTACATATTTGATATCTAATGAAGCTACATTTCCCATGCTCACACTTAATCCTAATATGCCACATAAGTCAATTGAACCAATAGTATTGGTATTCTGACTGTCGTTGGTTAATTGGCGGTAACCGCCATATTCTAAAACACTGCTGCTGGTAAAGGTTAAATAGGAGGGCCTTAATCCAACAAACAAGCGCAGGTCGTCCGACATCCTATCTGGCACATAATTAAGGTAAGCACTTAGATCAACAAAATTACTTTGGTATTTTTTGTCTTGGGTATTGTCTCTAAAACTTAGCCAAGTAACTGCTGGTTCAATGGTATAATCCAATCGGTTTAAATACCTGTTGGTATTGTATGGTGTAATGGGTCTTTGGTAAAAAACACCAAAACTACCCATGCCTCTTCCAATCAAATTTTCATGAGGAATATGAACTGTGGTAAAATTCCCATTCAATATCATTCCATAATTGGCTTCATCAATTTTCTGACTCCACGCACTAATAGAAATAAGCAAGAACAGGCCAAATAGACTATTTTTCATGGGCTCAATTTACAATAAAGTCAATATTTCTTTTCAATCCGTTGTATTTGGTTCGCATCACAGCAGATTTATTAAACACTTTTTTAAATACATCTTCTGTTAATTCTAACCAATCATTAGCCTTCATGTTTTGTAAAAAATCATTCGGTTCGAACCGAGGCTCCTGATGCTTTAAAGCAAACCTATTCCACGGGCAAACATTCATACAAATATCACAACCAAAGACCCAGTCATCGAGTTTTCCTTTCATTTCTTCAGGAATGGCCTCTTTTAATTCAATGGTGAAATAACTGATACATTTACTTCCGTCCACTTTTTTTGCTTCATAAATTGCCCCTGTAGGACAAGCATCCATACAAGCAGTGCAAGAGCCGCAATGGTCGGTAACAGGACCATCAGGCGCTAAGGGGAGGTCTATAATTAATTCGCTTAGGAAGAAATAGGAGCCTGCTTTTTTATGGATTATGTTTCCATTTTTGCCGATCCAACCTAAGCCACTTTTTTGCGCCCAAGCTTTTTCTAAAACAGGAGCCGAATCAACAAAAGCGCGGCCATTTACTTCACCAATTTCTTCGTTAATAAATTGCATTAGCAATTGCAATTTGTCTTTAACAACAACATGGTAATCCTCTCCAAAAGCATATTGCGATAGTTTTAAATTTTCGGCAATTTTCACCTCATTAGGATTGTGGTAATTATACATCAGACTCACCACAGATTTTGCGCCATCCACTAATAGCGTAGGATCAAGTCGTTTGTCGAAATGGTTTTCCATATAGGCCATTTTGCCATTTCGTGATTCTTTCAACCATTGTGCCAAGCGAGGTGCTTCCTCTTCCAAAAAACCTGCCTTTGCAATCCCACAAAAAGAAAAGCCGAGGCGATAGGCCTCAGCTTTTATCAATTGGGAATATTTTTCTGATGCATTCAATGTAAGTGCAAGATAGAAAAATTGAACTGCTATTAAGTGCTGCTTATTGAACCAGTTAAAGAATTACTTCTTCTCCTTTGGCATCAATAAACTTGTAATCTACCAAGTGTATGCTTTGGTTAGGGCTTACTTTAATCCATTGTTTATAGGTTTTAAACCAATTAAACCTTGGCGAACTAAACCAACCATTTTTCAAAAATGCTGCAAGAAAAGGATGAACTTCAATGCTAAATCCTTTTAAATGCAAGTTTTCAATGAGGTATTTAATATGGCTTTCAATATCATCAACAATGCTAACGCTTGATTGTATTTCACCACTACCCATGCAAGAAGGACATTTTTCATTGGTAACTACGGCCATTTCAGGACGAACACGTTGTCTCGTAATTTGGATCAAACCAAATGGACTCATCGGTAAAATCTTGTGCTTGGCACGATCCGATTTCATCACTTCCTTTAATTTCTCGTAAACCAACTTGCGATTGCCAGCTGTTTTAAGATCTATTAAATCTATTACAATGATGCCGCCTAAATCTCTTAAACGTAACTGACGCGCAATTTCGTCTACCGCGTCCATATTAACTTTTAAGGCATTTTCTTCTTGGTTTTCGCCTTTGCCCGAAGTGTTTCCACTGTTAACATCCACAACGTGCAATGCTTCTGTATGCTCAATAATTAAATACGAGCCACCACTGAAATTAACTTCCTTTCCAAAGCTGGTTTTAATTTGTTTTTCTACACCAAAATTTTCAAAAATGGGTAGTTTTCCATTATAAAACTTTACAATATTTTCTAACTCTGGAGATTTGTTTTTGAGATACGCCTTAATCTTATTGTATAGGAAATTGTCGTTTATTTGAATATTGGTATACGATTCATTTACCAAATCTCTAACCATGGTAAGGGTTCTATCGTTTTCTCCCAATACTTTTTGTGGGGCATTGGCTTCCTTTAATTGCTTGCACAATTCGTCCCATTTACCCATTAAATCTTTGAGATCGTTTTGAAGATCTTCACTACTTTCTCCTTCAGCATTGGTGCGAATAATTACACCAAAATGCTCAGGTTTAATAGCCGCAACAGCTTCTTTGAGTCTTCTGCGTTCTTCTTGTTTTACGATCTTTTTAGAGATACTTATTGAATGGTCAAAAGGCATCATCACCAAAAACCTTCCGGCTAAAGATAGCTCGCATGTTAAGCGTGGACCTTTGTTCGAAATTGGTTCTTTGGTAACTTGAACCAAGATTTGTTGGTTCCTTTTTAAAATATCGGTAATCTTTCCACCTTTAACAATATCCGATTCAAGGTGTTCCTTGAGAATATTGTTTTCTTTTGGTCGGCTGCTGCGCAACATACGCGTAAATTTTTGCGTAGATTGGTATTGCGGACCAAGGTCTAAATAATGGAGGAAAGCATCTTTTTCGTGGCCAACATCAACAAAGCCGGCATTTAAGCCTGGCATAATTTTTCCAACATTTCCTAAATAGACATCACCAACCTGAAAGTTGTTGTCAACTTTTTCATGGTGCAATTCTATTAGTTTGCGGTCTTTGAGTATAGCAATGTCGACCCCTCCCGAAGGGTTTGAATTGATAATTAATTCGTAATTCACTACAATAATATATTAGGCAATCAACCTTTGTGGTTGTTGCAATGTGAGGGAGGGTATAATAAAATAACTTAAGAGGAGCAAGAACAGAAAAAGAAGTAAGTACTTAAGGCTTACTTCTTTTTCAATTCAGATTACTTCTTTTTGTGTCTATTTTTACGTAGACGTTTTTTGCGTTTGTGGGTTGCGATTTTATGACGCTTTCTTTTTTTACCGCTTGGCATGTTAATTAGAATTTTTAAGGTTATTAATCGTGATTTCTATATTTTTCTTCGCTTCCTCATCGGGCACAAGGCTCTTAAAGGTTTCAAATGATTTTATTGCTTCGTTCTTTTTGCCCATTTGACTATAAACTTCACCTAGGTAATAATGAAACTCTGGATTCAAAGGCTGAATCCTAACAAGTGTCGTAAACCTAGCTGCTGCCTTGTCCATTTGCCCACTTCTCATAGATTGAATGCCTAAGGTATAATTGGCATCTATATTATTAGAATCCCTGCGGGTTACATCCTTTAATAATTGAACACCTTTCATAATGTCCAAATCATTTTGAATATAACAAATGGCTAAAGCATTTTTGGCTTCCAAATTGTTTTCGTTCAAGGAAACAACTTTTTCAAATGCATTGATAGCCTCTTTCGAAGCATAAATTTGCATGGCAGTATCGCTACAAGTTCCAGCAAATTCATAAAATCTCATTCCTGCATTCAACCAAGAATTTTCGTCGTTTAGTCGGGCTGCAAATAAAGCAAAATAATGCGCACCAACTAATTTGTATCCCAAAGAATCCCAAGTATTTGAAATACCGGCAATTTCAAAGGTTCTCGCATCAGGTTTGGTAGCGGCTTCAGTTTGTTTAGATACCAACTCAAAGGCAGCTGGACTTATCGAATCTTTCAAATTGCTCAAATAGTCATTAAAGTCGAAATGCTTCTGCATAGAAACTGGTGTTTCCCCTACAGTTGCAGTTACTTCAGGCGTGGCAGATTTGTAATTTAGATAAACTAAAATACCTACTAACCCCAAAAGTATGGCTAAAATTAATATTTGAGCTTTATTGAATTGCATTAAGCTTCTCTTAAGGCTTGTTTAGCTTCAGCTTCTCTTTTAGCAGCTGTGGTTTTTACAACTTCACTCTTTTTGATTTTCTCAACAAAAGTTTTTGCTGGTTTAAAGGAAGGAATATAATGCTCATCAATAACCATTGCAGTATTTTTTGAGATATTACGCGCAATTTTCTTAGCACGTCTTTTAATAATGAATGAACCAAAACCACGGAAATAAACGTTTTTTCCTTCGGTCATGTTGTTGCGAACCACTTTAAAGAAAGACTCTACTACTTCCTGCACTTGGTTTTTCTCTACACCTGTTTTAAGTGAAATCTCTTGGATAATTTCTGCTTTAGTCATTGTTAATCTGTATTATATGATTTGATTTTTTCTTAATTTTTCGTCTTTTACGTATTCGTAAGGGGTTGCAAATGTATGTATTAGTACTGAAAAATGATGTTTTTTTTATAAAATAATTCATTTTTCTTGCCAGTCCTTAATTATGCTACAAAAAGAACTTCTTAAATGGTACGCTTCGAACCAACGTGAACTCCCATGGCGAAATACGCGTAACCCCTATATAATATGGTTGTCGGAGGTTATTTTACAGCAAACGCGTGTGCAACAAGGCTTGCCTTATTTCAATAATTTTCTTGAAAAATATCCGAACGTAATTTCCATGTCGGAGGCAAACGAAGACGAAATTCTTAAACTTTGGCAAGGTTTAGGTTATTACAGTCGGGCCAGAAATATGCTAAAAACTGCTCAATTAATTGCTAATAACTACCAGGGTATTTTCCCCAATAATTACGAAGGCTTGCTAAAATTAAAGGGAATAGGCCCATATACAGCCGCAGCTATTGCCAGTTTTGCCTATAATGAGTCTGTTGCTGTCTTGGATGGAAATGTTTACAGAGTCATTTCTCGCTTGTTTGCCAAAGATGAACCCATTAATGGTAGTGCAGGTAAAAAACTTTTTGAAGAATTGGCGCTGCAGTTTCTTAATAAGAAAGATCCTGCCACCCATAACCAAGCTATCATGGAATTGGGAGCATTGGTATGCACACCTCAAAATCCAAAATGTTCAGAATGTCCGCTGCAAAAATCTTGTAAGGCATTGGATTTAGGCTTGGTTCGAACCTTACCAGTAAAGCTTAAAAAACTGAAGGTTAAAACGCGCTATTTGCATTATTTTATTTTTGAATTCAAAGGAAAAATAGCCATTTTCCAGAGGCCTGAGGGCGATATTTGGCAAAACTTATTTGACCTGCCCTTGCTAGAAGCAAGCAATCATCTGGCCGAAACGGAACTGAAGCAAAACTTATTAGAAAAAAATTGGCTTCAAATAAATGAGGAAGTGCAATTCTTGTTTCAAACCCGTCACATTCTTACACACCAGCGTTTAGAGGCATTGTTTTTCTTGGTTCGAACCAACAATAAACCTGCATTAAATATACAAGAGCATTGGATCGAACCAAACGAAATTAAATTGAAAGCAATTCCGCGACTTTTTGATAAATTTTTGGATTGGTGGAAAAGCAATGACTTAGGAAACTTAACTTTGAAAAAATAAAAAAATGAGCCTAAATAAAGTAATGCTAATTGGTCATCTTGGTCAAGATCCTGTGGTGAAATACCTAGAAAACAATAGGGTAGTGGCCCAATTTTCAATGGCTACCCAAGAGCAATACACGGATAAAAATGGGGAACGAAAAGTTGAAACAGAATGGCATAACATTGAATCTTGGGACCAATTGGCCAAAAATATTGATCAACTTAAAATGAAAGGTTACCTTAAAAAAGGTTCTCAAGTATACGTTGAAGGAAAAATTAGAAGTGAATTATATAAAGACAAAAATGGGGTAGAGTCTATGAGAAAGAAAATAAAGGCAATCCAAATTCAATTGCTTGGTTCGGCAAAACCTAATACAGATAAGCCTTCTGAGGTAATTTAGGCTATTTAAAGCGCTCATTTTTAGGAGCCTTTTATTTTGTGCTCCAATTTCCTTACTTTTGCCTTATCACCTTTTAATAAAATTATGGACGAGCCTCCTCCCGGTAGCATCATATTTCAAATAGTTAATCCCGCATTCAGTTCTGCTGAAACGCTAAGTGTAGCGCTTAGTTTGTTGTTTATCTTATTCCTAGTTTTCCTTTCTGCCTGTTATTCTGGTTCCGAAAATGCCTTGTTTTCACTGAGTAAAACTCAATTGGCGGAATTGGTAGAGGAGCCTGGCGCTAGGGCTAAAGCAATCAATTTCTTGCTTCGCTTTCCAAAAAGGTTATTGGCAACCATCTTAATTGCAAACACTTTTGTTAATATAGCTGTTGTTCTTGTTACTACCTTTTTGTTTGAAACTATCTTTAATTTTAAGGTCTACCCCTTGTTTGGTTTCTTATTTGAAGTTGTTTTTGTAACCTTTTTATTGGTGCTTTTTGGTGAGGTAATTCCCAAAGTTTATTCTTTTCAAAACAATGTTAAAATCTCTAGAATCCTTGCTGTTCCTTTGTATTATACCTACAAGACTTTTCAACCATTGGTATTTGTGTTAGAAAAAAGTACCAGCATTATTGATAAACGCATTACCAAAAAAGGGCATATCCTTTCTGTAGATGAACTTACGCATGCCATTGAAATTACCTCAGAAAAAGATGCCCCCAAACAAGAAAAGAATATTCTTAAAGGAGTAGTAAATTTTGGCAATACCAACGTAAAGCAAATTATGCGCCAGAGGCCCGATATTGTTGGTGTTGAGTTAAACACACCTTTCCAACAATTGATGCATCAAATTGTTGATTCTGGGTACAGTCGCGTTCCTGTTTATGAGGTAAATCTTGATACCATTAAAGGTATCTTGTTTACAAAAGATTTATTGCCTCATTTAAATGAAGCTCCTGATTTCAATTGGCAAGGTTTAATTCGTCCGGCTTATTATATTCCTGAAAGCAAAAAAATAGACGATTTATTAAAAGAATTTCAAACCAAACGTATGCACTTAGCCATTGTAGTTGATGAATTTGGTGGAACAAGCGGAATTGTGAGTATGGAGGATATTGTGGAGGAAATTTTCGGTGAAATTCAAGACGAATTTGATGAGGATGAGCATGTATACACCAAAATAAATCAATATACTTTTGTGTTTGAAGGAAAAATGCTCATCAACGACATGTGTAAATACATGGACCTCCCTGTAGAGGATTTCGATGATGTTAGGAATGATGCCGAAACCCTTGGTGGAATGTTGCTTGAAATCAACGCGCACCTGCCTAAAATGGGGCAGGAAATTAAATTTAAGAATTATTCCTTCAAAATAGAATCGGTAGATGCCCGCCGTATAAAACGTGTTAAAGTTTCCTTTGTGCCAAATTCTGCTTATGCCGAAAATTAAAATCCTCACAGCATTCTTTCTATTGTTGCTTTTTTCTTGTGGCAACAATGAATCAGGAATTCCTCGTCCTCGTGGTTTTGAAAGAATTAATTTTCCTGAAAAGGATTTTAAGCGTGTGGCCTTAGAAAATTGTCATTATAGTTTTGAAATGCCAGCATACGCAGAACTAAAACTTGATCCATACCCAAGTGCAGAAGAATGCTGGTATAATGTGTATTATAAGCCTTTCGGCGCAACGCTTCACTTGAGTTATCGTTCTATTAGTGACAGAAAAGATTTGTTTAAACTCCTCAATGATTCGCGTGAAATGGTTTTCAAACATGTGATGCGCGCCGATCAAATTGTTGAGAATTATGTGTCCACCGACAAGTTTCATGGAATTTTTTACGAATTAGATGGTAGTACAGCTACCAATGCGCAATTTTATGTTACAGATAGTACAGAACACTTTTTACGTGGTTCCTTATATTTTGATGTAAAAACAAACCAAGATTCTATAGCACCTGTATTGAAATTCTTAAAGGCAGATATGCTGCATTTAATTGAAACTTTGCACTGGGAATAAGTTACCTAAGGATGGTGAAATTACCCTTGAGTGTGTAAGATTTTTCATCCCATCCAGTGTAATCAACCAAATAAAAATACACATCAGATTGTACTTCATTGGATTTAAATTTCCCTGTAAACCCTTCCTTTTTATTGTATGTTTCAAAGATGCGTTCTCCCCAACGATTGTATATTTGTAAATGGTAATCTTTCACAAATACAGGAACTGTTTTAAACAGGTCGTTTAAGCCATCCCCGTTGTCTGTGTAAGCATTTGGCGCATACAACAATGGCAGTTGAATGAGTTGAATGGTATTGGATTTACTGGTTTGTAAATTGCCGGCCAAATTCTCATAGGCCATAATGGTGTATTCATATAGCCCATTGTCATAATTCAAATTATCATCAACCGCAAGCAAAGGTTTTTCACCAGTGCTTTTAAATAATTGTTCATTATAAAGGAGTGGTTCTGTTTTTAATACTTCATAACGATTAATACCCATAGACCAATATTCATAGGGTAGCCAATTCATTGAATTAACAAATGGCTCAGCTTTACCATTTAATAAAATGGTACAGGCTTCTTTGTTACTCTGACTTTTATTACCACATACATCAAAATTAACCAATTGATAGCAATAACTATTCTCACTAACCTTTACCTTATTGTCAATAAACTGCGTATCCGATACGGTAGTGATGGTGCTTTCTAAATTATAAACACCACTGCGTCCTTTACGTTTCCAAATTTCATAATGCCAAAAACTATCTGCCGCTGCTTGTTCAAAAATTAATTGAATATCTTTGTTATTTTGAACCGTTGCAGTGTAGATAGTTAAATCAGGAGCAAAGCTCGTATTGCTTTGCGCACAGCTTGCTGCACTGGTATCTCCAAAATAATTACAGATGTCAGACGAACTAATTTCATAACAAGTATTTTGGTTTGGATCCAAGGTAAATTTGTCGATATAACAAATGGAATTTAAATTGTTGATGATAGCAATTAAGCTTCTAACGCCATTTACTTTTCTAAATAAGTATAAATTTTTTGTAAAGGGCTTTTTAAGAAAAGGAGTCCATTCTATATAAACAGAATCTTTGCTAAGTTTCTTTGGACAGCTGATAGAAGGCGCTTTTGCTGGTTCTGGCGGAATTACATAAAATTGAATGGTCTTAATATTTTGTCTGAAATTAGGACAGGCATTGTCTCTCACCAGCAATTTTATTTCAAGTGTGTCTGCATAAATATCTACGCAGGTTGGAACCCAATTAACACTTAAATTGGCTGAACCTAGTTGATTTTGAACTAGGCTAAGGCCTTTGTTTTTTTGAATAAATGTACCAGATAACTTGATGAATACAGAATCTTTTGGGTCCTTAGAATTAATTACAAAATTCTGATTGAATGTATCAAATGCATGCAAGATAAAAAGCTCCTTTTGGATGTTTTGAAAAACCGGAACCGTGCTGGTATCATTCTTAGCAATACTGCAAATGGTTCTAGATGAATCTCCCGGAATGCCGCATTTGTTTAGGGAAACCATTTGAAAACAATAGTTGATGTTTAAATTGTCTGGTGCTTTGGTATCGGCAAAAACAGTATTAATTTGATCTCCTAATGAATCTCTGTAAATAAATGGCCCTCCATTAATGCTTCTTATAATTTGGTATTTTAAGAAGTTTACATCTGCAATACTGTTCTGCCATTTTAATTCCAAGGTGCTATCGTTTATCACCTTAATACATTCTGGAAATGGCGGACCAATAATAGGTTCGGGCTCAATTAATATTTTTATTTTACCATAAACGGTATTGGAGCTTGGACAAACATCATCGTCAAATTGAAGGTTAATGACTAAAGTATCGCTGGGGTAGTCTGTGCATGCGGGCGTCCAAGTAATATTACCATTGAGCAATCCAGGTATTTTATTTACTACGCTCAGAATAGCGGGGTTATTTAACCTGTCAATAACAGTTCCGCTGCCATTCATAGTAAGGTTTGCATCTGGGTTGCAGGTGACCGTAAAATCAAAATTTAAATTATGGCCAACCATTACGGTTAATAGCGTATCCCTAAAAACAGGAGGCCCCAAATAGGTACGCATATCAAATTTAAACATGCCCAAGTTACAACCACCAACATTGGGATTATAGGCACGTTTACCTGGATTTGTTCTTGAATACGCAGTTGTAGTTGTAGGAAAATCGCTTAATCCCCCGCAGCCCGCGCAAACGGCTTGGTAAACGATTCCGGCTTTGTCAAAATGACTGGTTCCACCATCTACATGTTCTTGGCTAAATGCGCCACCGTAATAAGAGGAATATAATAATTTGCCAAAATTTTGACTCAATACCATTAAGTAAAAATCTGAACCATCTGTTGTTTTTTGAAATGCATCGTTGGTAAGGGGCAGTCCAGAAACATTGTCCATGCCATTGTGATAGCTTTGATTGGTTCCACCTCCCCAACCACTGATATAAATTCTGCCACAAACATCTACCATAAACGCGGTGGGCGATAAGGAGGGAGCTGTGCCAGATTTTCCAAAGGTGGTACTTGCAATAATATTGCTTAGTGTTGGATCGTATTTTTGAACAAATTGCCTTGTATTGGCCTGTCCATATGTTCCACTGGTTTTGGGTAAAAAGCCATTGGTTTGACCCAAAGAGTAAATATTGTTTTGTGCATCTGTTTGAACAAAAAATAGTTGGTCGTACTCCGTAGTACCAATGTAAACCAATTTTTGTTTAACCCCGCTGCTTGAAAATTTGGCTATGAATCCATCCACATCGCCGCTATAACCAAATGCAGCGCTGTTGTATAACAAAGTAGAACTGGTAGTGCCTCCACCAACAATTAGTTCGTTTAAATTATTTAGGCAAATAGAATGGGCAGATTCTTCGCCAGCTGCGCCCAAATAGGTACTGTACAAAATGGTACCCAAGTTGCTACTGAGTTTGATAATATAGGCATCTTGAGTTCCTCCACCAAAAGTTGCTTGGGATGCATTAACAAGAGGTATACCTTGGCCTTGATTAGATTTGGTACAAGTGGAAACATAAATATTGTTACCAATGTCGGTTATCACTTCACCCCTAAACCAGTCTGCATAATTGTAAGGGAGGGAATGTGGTTGAAGTGCAAAATTATAAACGGCATCGCCATTGATACCATCGTCTTCACTACCTCCAATAAAGGTAGAAGCCAAAAGAATACTTCCAGAGCCATTGAGTTTTAATACAAACAGGTCTGATTTTCCATTATAGGTTCTATCAAAACCTCCAAAAGTTACCGGGAAATTGCTTGAATAAGTGGTGCCAAACACTACAATTTCCCCACCACTAATGCTAACACTGTGAGGTTGTTCGTTATCGCTTCCACCAATAAAAGTTCCAAAAATTAGGCTCGAACCACTGGGGTTAAATTTAACAATAAAAGCATCGCGGGCGTATTCATTATTGGCGGCATTACCCCCACCAAAACTTACATCGTAAGCGCCAGCAGTAACAGGGAAATTTGCCGCATAAACTGTTCCAGCACCATAAGCATTTCCTGCATTATCGTAACTGGCTGCAAATCCAAAATTGTCTGCCGCACTGCCAACATAAGTACCAAATACCACACTTGGGTCAATAGAAATTGGCAGGTAATGGTTATAGGTTTTTAGCTTATAGCGCAATATGTTTCCATCTAAAATAAATTGGGTTGCAACTTTTCTTTTTTCTGATCCAATAGTTTGAAAACTAACGGGCACTTGCTCTACTAGCTCACCAAGACTGGTTTTTACATGGAGCTCGTTGTTGAGAAGTTCAATTTTATCGGCACCTGAATAAGCAAGTTCTATGAGTTTTGGATTGGCACCTGCTTGCAAATTAAAATTGATTTTTATTCCATCCTTTTGTGCCAATATTTCTAAATCAATTTTTGGATAAATGTTCTTAAGCGTAATTTTTTGATAGCTATAAACATTGCTTGCCCATGTGCTTGGATCGCCTACAAAATAATTGAGATATGCTTCGTTTTGCAACTCTTTTATAACTTGTGGATTTGGATTGGCATTTAATAAATTAACCTTTACAGCATGGAAATGAATGGATGCCTGCTTTTTACCATGTTCCATGTGATGGGTGGCTTCTTTATCAACAAATAAATAGCTGAGGCAATTTTTTTCTACAAACAAATTTCCAATAGGAAGATCAGATTTAAACAAAACATTTTGTGGCCATTGGCCCTTGTTTTCTGTAAATTGAATGGCCGTTTTAAAGGGTAATGAAGCCTTGGAATCTTTAGCAAATAGGCATACCAAAACCATATTCAAAATGAATAACTTTATTGGATGGCCATATTTATGGTAGTGTTTCAAAAATTAGGTAAATATAAATATTTGAAGGATAATAAATACCATGCTTTTTTCGTATCTTTTTTTAGCTAAAATTTAACGTATTAGGCAATGGAAAAAAGGGCTAAAAAGGTTTCATTTGTATTACAAAATCAATAGGATGGAAGGTAAACCAGAACTTAAGGTAATTTTATTGCAGCAAGATTTAGTTTGGGAAGATATTTCTGCAAACTTGGCCTTGTTTGAAAATTGCATAAAACAGCTTTCAGAACCAGTAGATTTAGTTGTTTTGCCTGAAATGTTTTCTACTGGATTTACCATGCAAGCAGAGATCTTTGCAGAAGACATGTCGGGTCGAACCATTCAAAAAATGCAAGAATGGGCGAAAGTAACGGGAGCAGCTATTTGCGGAAGTATTATCATTAAAGAGGCCCAATCTTTTTATAATCGCTTTGTTTGGGTCGAACCAAATGGAAATATTGAACATTACGATAAGGCGCATTTATTTAGGATGGGAGAGGAAGAGCAACATTATACAAGGGGCAAAAAGCAAATACTTATTCATTATAAAGGATGGAATATAGCACCATTTGTTTGTTATGATTTACGCTTTCCAGTTTGGTTACGCAAAACGGCTAGCTTTAATTACGACTTGTTATTAATGGTGGCTAATTGGCCCGAAAGACGCAGCAAACACTGGGATTTGTTGTTGCAGGCAAGGGCAATTGAAAACCAAGCATATGTGGTGGCAGTAAATAGAATTGGCAATGATGGTAAAGAAATTTATCACAATGGAAATTCTGCTGCTATTGATCCCTTGGGGAATATTATTTGTAAAATTGAACACGAGGCGGCCATTAAAGAAATTAGCTTAAATATGGCCTCTCTACAGACCTACAAAGAAAGTTTCCCCCTTGGTTTAGACACAGATAAGTTTGAAATTTGCTAGCCTTGCAACGTATTTAGTATATTGTTCGTCCAATTGATATTGTTTGATAAAAATTATGACAAAGAAAATTTATAGTTTACTACTTTTAAGTTCGTTTTTTACGTTTGGGGCAACGGCCCAAAAGAAGAACAATGAAAAAAATAAAATTACTGCAGTGCAGCCTGTACCAGCGCCCGGACAAGGAGTTTTGCAGTTTGATTACCAGAAGTTCAATTTTGGTAATATCAATGAAAAAGGTGGTAGGGTATACCATACCTTTAGATTTATTAATTTAGGTCAAGGACCATTAATTATCAAAAATATTCAAACATCCTGCGGTTGTACAAATACCACATGGACCAGAACGCCAGTTCAGTCGGGAGATTCAGGACTTGTTATCGCTAGTTTCGACCCAGATGGTCGTCAAGGTGAATTTGATAAAACAATTTTGGTTGAAACAGATGGTTCGCCCGTAAATGCTACCTTAACCATTAAAGGTCACGTGTATGCCTCTAAATTTAATTTTGCTGATACCTACAAATACCAATATGGTAATTTAGCAGTAATTACCAATAGTCTCACCTTTAATAAAGTGAAAAACACCTCTTATGATTCAACCGAAATAGGTTTATACAACATGAGTAATAAACGCATTTACGTTTACAAAATTGAGGCGCCAGGTAATGTAGAAGCTATTAGGCCTTATGACAATATGCCTCCCAATACCGATATGCGAATTAAAGTGCGTTACTACCCTAGAAAGCCTATTGAATATGGTCAAAACAGACAAGAGCTAAGGATTTTTACCAATGACGATTCCTTGCCAATTAAGAAGTTTTATATTTCTGCAAATGTGGTGGAGGATTTTAGCACGCTAACAAAAAAAGACCTAAAAAAAGCGCCAAAATTACAATTAAATGCTGCTGAAATTGATTTAGGAAATGTACCCTTGTTCAATTCTCCTGTGGCTACATTTACTATTACCAATAAAGGTAAAAATGATTTGATTATTCGTAGAGTAGTGAGAAGTTGCAGTTGCCTAAATCCGGAATTGGATCAAACCATTATCCCCAAAGGTAAAACAGCCACACTTAAAGTTACTTATTCTTTGGTAAATATGGCTGGACCAGATAGCAAAACATTGAAGTTAATAACCAATGATCCAAACCAATCTGAAATAACTTTAACCGTTAAAATAAACGTAACAGAGTAATTTATTTAAACCAATTAAACTATTATTTAACCTAACACAAAGATTATTTGATTCTATGAAGAAGTTGTCGGTAATTTTATTGGGCTTAGCCAGTGGAATGGCAGGCGCAATGCTCATCTCTCAATTTCAAAGTAAAGTATTAGTATTAGAAACGGCAAGTAAAAACGAGGCAAATTATTCCTCTGTTGATTACAAGGTTCCTGTAGCTGGAATGCCAGATTTTGTAAGGGCCAGCCAGGCTTCTATTCACAGTGTAGTATTTATTAAGACACTAACCAAGCAACGTGTTTACCAGCAAGATCCTTTTTTCGATTTTTGGAATGGAATGGATTTTTTTGGACAAAGAGGTCCCGTTTCAAGTTCTGGTTCTGGTGTAATTCTTAGCGCAGATGGCTATATAGTTACCAATTTACATGTAGTAAAAAATGCCGATCAAATTGAAGTAATTACCAATAACAACAAACAATCTTATCAGGCAAAGGTAATTGGTACAGACCCCTCAACCGATTTAGCTTTGTTGAAAATTGAAGCCAGAAATTTACCACATGTTGTTCTAGGGAATTCAGATAAATTGCAAGTGGGTGAATGGGTTTTGGCGGTTGGCAATCCTTTTAATTTAACCTCAACTGTTACAGCAGGTATTGTTAGTGCAAAAGGTAGAAATATCAATATAGTAAACAACCAATTTCCAATTGAAAGTTTTATACAAACAGATGCCGCTATCAATCCAGGAAACAGCGGGGGGGCCTTGGTTGATTTGGAGGGTAGGTTGGTTGGTATAAATACCGCCATTGCAAGTAATACCGGATCGTACAATGGATATGGCTTTGCTATTCCAGTAAATATTGTAGCCAAAATTGTAAAAGATTTAGTGGATTACAAAACGGTTCAACGTGGATTTACAGGACTTGAAGTAAAAGATATAGATGCGGCTTTAGCGCAACGCCTCAACATTACTAATAACCACGGTGTTTTTGTTGAAAATGTTTTTGAAGATGGTCCAGCAGAAAAAGCAGGATTGCGAAAAGGTGATATCCTAATTAAAATAAACGACAAGGACATTGATACCAAAGCCAATTACGATGAGCAATTGGCCTATTTAAGACCAGGAGATAAAATTCGCGTTAGCTTTTTACGCGATCAAAAAGAAATTCAAGGTACCCTTGACTTGTTAAATGAAGAAGGAAATACTGCGATACTAAAGAAAGGTACCAAGGGTTCGGAAATTCTTGGAGCCGATTTTCAAGCAATCTCAAAGCTTGAGCGTGAAAAATTAGGCGCGCGTTTTGGATACCGTATTATTAATATTCGTCAGGGAAGAATTGCCAATATGGGCATCCAAGAAGGATTTATTATAACATCGCTCAACAAGCGTGAATACGAGCGTCTTGAGGATTTAATTAATGCCCTAGAAACCATGCGTGGTCAAGTTTCTATTGAGGGTATTTTCCCTAATGGCGGCCGTGGTGTTTTCTCATTTTATACCTATTGATAATTTTATTACTTTCATAAATCTCACTTTTTCTGCATCTTGCCAAGGCGCATAATCACTTATTAAAACTATACTATGATTCGTTTCGATTACCTAGAAGCCAATAAAGACTTATTTAGAAAACAATTTTTGGAAGCCAAACCCTTTCCTCATATTGGCATTGATGGCATTTGTGAAGAGGATAAACTACTTGCCTTATACAGTCAAATTCCTGAAATTGAAACGCCCAGCGCCGATTACGTTTTTGCCAAAAACAAGTTTGAGAAAAGCAAGTATTATGAATTGGGTGGCTTGTTTAAGGAGTTACATGAAGATTTCTTAGACCCTCGTTTTGCTGAGTTTGTGAGCTATATTTCAAATGAAGATATTTTTATCGACCCAACTTTTTATGGTGGTGGTATTCACCAGGGCAAACGTGGCAGCTTCCTAGATATGCATGCCGATTTCAATTACCATCCCTTGCACGATAATTGGTATAGAAACCTAAACCTATTGCTTTATATTAATAAAGATTGGCAAAAAGAACATGGGGGAGAATTGAAATTAGAAGATGGCAGAACTGGCGAAAAAACGGAAGTAGATGTGCCTTTCAATCGTTTGGCTATTATGCATTGTAGAAGTTATACGCTTCATGGTTATGATCCAATTCAATTCCCTGAAAGTAAGTTTAGAACCTCTATTGCTGCCTATGCCTACACCATTCATACAGACCAACTAGAGTCTAGTAGAACCACTGTTTGGCACGTTAAAAAGGAAAGCCCTGTTAAATATTTATTGTCAAAAATTTGGGTGCCTGCAGTTAAGATCAAAAGCTACTTTAGCAAAAGTAAAACAGCAGATCACTAGTAACTGATTTGGTATTTTTCATTTAGCATTTCAACAGCACCAGGTTTGCCAAAAACAATTTGACAAATTTCACTGTCGTTATACAGCATTACATACCTTTCTTCCAAACCGGCATCGCTTAAAGCAATGTTTAAAAGATCTACCAAACTTGTTATATCAAGGTAATAGCTGCTTGGACTAGGATGTATAATATAGGCTTTCTTGTTGGTGAAATAAGTAATTTGATAATCATACGAGCTAG
>CANFSD010000010.1 GCA_947449515.1 Bacteroidota bacterium | reverse complement strand
TCAAAACCACTGACAGAAGTAACAACAGATAAATTTTGTGTTCCAAAACCTACACCGGCACATGGACTTGGTGGCATTCCTGATCCAGCAGGTGCTGCCGCTCCAACTATATTGATGGATATTCCACATGATGGGCTTAAACTTGTTGGACAATTTGCGCAAATTTCAATACCCTGACAATCTCGGTAAAGTTTAAACTGCAAATTGTAAACTCCTGGAATACCAGAACAAGTGTAGGCCACATCGGAGCCCACAACGTGAGATGCTTTGACTTGAGGAGTTTGAGTAAACAAAACAAAAAGCGCTAGACCCAAGGTCATTAGCCATTTTTTGAATTGATTTTTTGGTAGAGCTATAGTGTTCATAAAAACTAATTTTCTAGATTGTGTGTCCAAAGATATAATAGGCCAACTTAAAAGTTTCTTAAAATTGCCATTAAATGGCTAAATTAATACTTTTTAGGAAAAGATTAAGGCTTCTAATGTCAAAATGATTAAAAATATGGAAATTTCATACATCGGTACAGAAAGTAAACAAGAATTTAATGCCAATATACCAATTTGGCATGGCGCTAATTTTGAACTATTAGATTTGATTTTTCCAATAAAATTCAACCCAGAAAAAATCAAAAAAAACAGAACAAATCTGCTTCGCTACAGTTCATTTTTGCCTATAGAAAACGAAGAAAATTTTGTGTCGTTCTCAGAAGGATTTACACCCTTAATACCGATAAAATTTACAAATGGTATCTCCGCACAAATTAAGCTAGATTTCCTTTTTCCAACAGGCAGTTACAAAGACCGTGGCTCTATGGTTTTGATGAGTAAAATTAAATCATTGGGCATAAAAAATATCACCCAAGATAGCAGCGGAAATGCCGGTGCTTCTGTAGCAGCCTATGCAACAAAAGCCAAAATCAATTGTGAGGTGTTTTTGCCGCTTGAAACACCCAGTTCAAAAGTTACACAAATTATGGCCTACAACGCCATTGTAAAGAAGGTGAATGGAAACCGAAAAGAAACTGCTGCCATTGCATTTGAAGCGGCAAAAGCTAATTATTATGCAAGTCATTCTTTTAACCCGTTTTTCTTTCAAGGCACTAAAACTTTTGCCTATGAAGTAATGGAGCAATTAAATTGGAAAACACCAGATGCCATTATTTTACCAGCAGGAAATGGCACACTTCTTTTAGGCTGTTATATTGGATTTATGGAAATGCTGCAAGGAGCTGCTATTTCAAAAATTCCAAAACTTATTGCGGTTCAATCAGAAAATTGCGCACCCTTGAAATATTTACATGCAGACAAAAATTTTGACTTACAAAGTTTCACTGCATTAGATACGCTTGCCGAAGGTATTGCCATTCCTAACCCAATTAGAGCAAAACAAATGCTTGAAGCAGTTCAATATTCAAAAGGCGAAATCATTACGGTAAGCGAGATGGAAATTATTAAAGCATGGAAAGAAATGGCATCTTTGGGTTACCTAATTGAACCAACTTCCGCAGCTACTATCGCTGGTTTACTAAAATATGGGGTCGGTTCGAACCAAAACGAAAACTTGGTAAGCTTATTTTCTGGAACAGGCTTAAAATCAATGGATAAAATTCAAAAAATGATTTGATAAATAATATTTACTGCGAAATGGCAGAACCTCATTATATTTACCTCAAATTTTTGAACCCATAGCGCTCGCATGAAGAAGTTTCTTTTATTTTTCCTCCTTGCCATCACTGGACTTAATTTAAAGGCCCAGATTATTGATGAAATTGTGGCTGTTGTGGCAGACAAAATAATATTACGCTCAGATATTGAAATTGCATTTGAACAAGCCTCCAAAGAATTAGGCATTAACCACGATTCTATTAAATGCCAAATCTTAGAGCAAAAACTCATTGAAAATTTATTGATCATAAAAGCCCAAGTAGACTCTTTGCCAGTTAGCGAAGAAAGAGTTGATGCAGAATTGGATGAACGCATTCGGTATTTTGCCCAACAATACGGAGGAGAAAAGGCTTTAGAAGAAATTTATGGCAAAAGCATCAATGAAATAAAAGCAACAAACAGAGAGCGCATTCGCAATAACCAATTGGCCTCTGCAATGATGTCGAAAATTGTAAAAGACGTGAAGGTTACGCCAACAGACATTAAGAACTTTTACAACGAAATACCTGTTGATAGTTTACCTTATTACTCGGCAGAAGTTGAGCTGGCACAATTAGTTTTCGAGCCAAAAATTAGCAAAGAATCAAAAGCTGCAGCTTTAGAAAAAATCACAGAACTTAGAAGACGTATTATAGAGGATGGGGATAAATTTAGCACACTTGCCCTCATTTATTCCGATGATAAAGGTTCAGCCGTAAAGGGCGGCGAATTAGGCTATTTCGGTCGTGGCATGATGGTTCCTGAATTTGAAGGTGCTGCATTTCGCTTAAAGCCAGATAGTATTTCAAAGGTTATTGAAACCAAATATGGCTATCATATTATCCAAGTTATTCAAAGAAAAGGCGATGAAGTAAATGCAAGGCATATTTTAATTATGCCTAAAATCTATGCTTCAGACATGGAATTGGCTCGCCAAAAATTAGATAGCATTATTCAATTGGTTAAAATGGACTCCATGAAATTTGAAGATGCTGCACGCAAATTTTCTAGTGATGAAGTAACCAAAAGCAGTGGAGGCTTTATTGGCTCTGGTGGATTAGGGAATACCCATATTCCAGTTGATGAACTTAGTAAAGAATTAAACATTAATGTTCAAACCATGGAAGTGGGCGATATCAGCGAACCCGAGCTTGTTACACTTCCAGGTCCTGATCAAAAAAAGGTATGGCGTGTTTTTTACCTTAAAAGTGAAACGCCTCCACACCGTGCAAATTTGAAAGACGATTACCAAAAATTACAAGCTTTGGCTTTCGAAAAAAAACAACAACAAACCAAACTTAAATGGATGGAGCGCTACCGCAAACAGTTCTATATTCAAGTAAATGGAACCTATGCCACCTGCCCTAAGCTTGCTCCTTGGATTCAAAATAAATAGTTAGTATGGTAACTTACACAAATGATGTTGAAGCGGCTGATGCCCTCTATAAAAAATACAAAGAATTAAAAGCTGAAATAGCTAAAGTAATAGTAGGTCAAGATGAAGTAGTAGATGCAGTGCTTATCTCTATTTTTTCAAATGGCCACTCTTTGTTAATTGGCTTACCTGGATTAGCCAAAACCCTTCTTATCAAAACTATTTCAGAAGTTTTAGACTTACAATTCAGTCGCATCCAATTTACCCCAGATTTAATGCCAAGTGACATCACAGGAGCAGAAATTTTGGATGAAAAAAGAGAGTTCAAGTTTATCAGAGGTCCCATTTTTGCTAATATTATTTTGGCAGATGAGATCAACAGAACACCTCCAAAAACACAAGCCGCTTTACTAGAAGCGATGCAAGAAAAATCTATTACCACAGCTGGTAAATTGCATAAATTAGAAGAACCATTTTTTGTATTAGCCACACAAAATCCTATTGAACAGGAAGGTACATACCCATTGCCTGAAGCTCAACTCGATCGTTTCATGTTTAATATCAATCTTGGTTATCCAAGTTTTGAGGAAGAACTTGACATTGTAAAGAGAACTACCAGTAATGAAAAAATTCAATTGAAAAAAATCCTTCATGGGAATGAAATACTTCAATTTCAACAATTGGTAAGAAAAGTACCTGTGGCAGATAATGTGGTAAATTATGCTGTAAGCTTGGTAAGTAAAACAAGGCCCAATACTGATCTTTCAGGCAAAATGGCAAATGAGTTTTTAGAATATGGCGCTGGTCCGCGTGCGGGTCAATTTCTTTTAATTGGTGCCAAATGCCACGCGCTGTTAAATGGCAAATATTCACCCGACATGGAGGATGTAAAAGCAGTGGCAAAAAATGTTTTGCGCCACAGATTAATTAGAAACTTTAAGGCAGAAGCCGAAGGTGTTTCAAACGAACAAATAATCGAAAGCTTTTTATAAATTTTCGCCTAATTAAGTCCGTGTTTTTCGCGCCATAATTGGTTAAACGACTTATCAGCAATTTTAGGGAATTCCCTTTTTTCTCCCCATTCGTTTTTATACAATTGCTTGAAGGTAAAATTCTTAATACCCGCAGGTCTGTTTAAAGTTTTACGGCTCAACATGAATTTCTTCCATGTATACCAAGCAATTTTATCACCCGTTTTTTCTGTGCCTTGCATAACACCCTCATGCCTATTGCGCAATAAATGGTTATGCAAATCAATTTTAACAGGACAAACATCTGTACACTTTCCGCAATTGGTGGAAGCATTGCTGAGGTATTGATAATCTGAAATGCCTTGCTGTAATGGGCCATATAGCTGCCCTATAGGGCCACCCTGGTAGCTTTGATAAGTTTCGTTTCCACCTATCATTTTAAAGACAGGACAAACATTACTACAAGCACCACAATCAATACAGGTTAATGCCTGTCTTTGGTCTTGTGTTGCCAATAAATTGGACCTGCCATTGTCTAATAAAATTACAATAAATTCAGACGGACCTTCCATGTCTTCTCTGTAAATCGGACCCGTTATTGTATTGTAAGTGGTTAAATATTGCCCCGTTGAATGCGTGGCATACATGCTAAAAAACAATTCTAAATCATTGATTGTAGGCAGAATTTTATCAATGGATGCAAGCACAACATGGGTTTTTGCAAAAGCGAAACTTAAGCGCGCGTTGCCTTGGTTTTCGCTTATTGCCACCGAACCATTGTCTGCAATTAGAAAATTGGCACCAGTAATTCCTAAGTCTGCCTCAAAAAAATTATTCCTAATTTCTGCCCTGATATCACTAACAAATTCCTGGTTATCGGCATCTAATGACGACTTAATTTTTTTGTTTAAGGTTTTGGCAATGTTATCAGATTGCTGACTAATAGCAGGTGTAATTGGGTGATAGGATTTGTCTCCCATTTTATCCAAAACATAATCTGCAACATCTGTTTCAACTATATCATTTCCTTTGTTTCTTAAATGAGCAAGAAGACCAATTTCATTGGCAATTTCTGATTTGCTTTTAACTATTTTCTTTGCTTGGGTACGCTTAATAATGGCATCAATTTCAGCTAGGGCATTCGGTATATCAAATGCCCAAACAACCTTGCCACCCCTTCTAATAACCGACCCCTCAAAATCAACTAAATATTTATCTAAGTTTTCATTTACCTTCCAACGTGTATATGCAGCACGTTGCCTAGCCAATTCTAAATTTGAAAATTCTTTAATGCCTTCTAAGCGTTTTTCTTCATAGGAATTTAAAACAGACGAAAGCCTTTGCCTAAATTCTTTATCGGCAAGTTTTTGTTCTGCTTGTTTTAAAAATAATTCCTGTGCTTGCATGAATGCTTATTCTGCTATGGTTTGGCTATTTAGGAGATAGTCCAAAATTAATACTTTATTTATCAATCACAAATGCGCCTAATCCTTGTCAATGAGAATATTGTCAATCAACCTGGTTTTGCCAATTTGAACTGCAACCAATACCACTACTGCAGAATTTTGAAAATGACTTAATTCCTCCAATGTATTTTGATCGCAGATTTTCAAATATTCAACAGTAAAAGCATTGCTATCAATTTCTTTCAAAGCTTCATTGCTAGCGGTTTTCCATGTTTCTACCGTCCATAATTGTTTTGCCTTTTTAAGTGCCAAGTATAGTTGCGGGGCTAATATTCGTTCTGCTTCACTTAACCTAATATTTCTTGAACTCATTGCCAAACCATCCGCTTCACGCGCTATCACACACAAATTAAATTTAATGGTATTAAAAGACCTATTGATCAACGTTTGCACCACCAAACATTGCTGGTAGTCCTTTTGGCCAAAGAAAACCTCGTCGGGTCGAACCAATTCAAAAAGCTTTTTAACAACCGTAACCACCCCGTCAAAATGCCCAGGCCTGCTGGCACCTTCCAATACATGAACAAAAGAACCATAATCGTTGCTATTGTCTTTGCTCAAATCTGAACCATACATCTCTTCAACACTTGGATGAAACAAAACATCACAAGCATGTGCTTCCAATAACTCAATGTCTTTACTAATAGGACGAGGATAAGTTTCTAAATCGCTTGCTTGGGTAAATTGAGTTGGATTTACAAAAATGCTGCATACCACAATATCACAATTTGCCTTGGCTTGGGTAATAAGAGAAATATGCCCCGCATGCAAAGCACCCATGGTTGGAACAAAGCCAATTCTTTTATTTTGAGCCTTTTGGCTTTCCAAAAAGCCCCTTAATGCATTTGATTGTTGAAATAAAATCACTTTATTCTTTGGTTATCAGGGGTATACGTTTTATTGGTCTTGAATTGGGGCGAATATTAAGAAATTTATTAACATTATGCCTAACTTTGCATACTTTTTTTAACCAGAGTGAGTATGACAAAAAAGAGAGTTCTGTTCATTTCTTCAGAAATGACTCCTTTCCTAAAAGTAAGTAGTGTTGGTGAATTGGCTAGAATGTTGCCACAAGCTATTCAAGAGAAAGATAACGAAATTAGGGTTTTAATGCCACGATTTGGTTGTATTAACGAGAGAAGGAATAGATTGCACGAAGTTGTAAGACTAAGTGGTATCAATATAACCATTGACGATAACGACAATCCGTTAACCATTAAGGTTGCCTCATTGCCGGAAGCCAAAATGCAAGTGTATTTCCTTGACAATGAAGACTACTTCCATAGGAAATTTGTTTACACCGACGAAAACAACGCGTTTTACGGTGACAACGACGAGCGTACTATCTTCTTTTGTAAAGGCGCTATTGAAACGGTTAAAAAATTAGGCTGGCAGCCAGATATCATCCATTGCCAAGGCTGGATGACAAGCTTAATTCCGCTTTACCTTAAAACCATCTACAAAGACGAACCAGTTTTCCGTTTGGCAAAAGTGGTTTACTCCGTTTTTGAGAACCAATTCGATGAAAACATGGGTAAAGAATTTGGTAGAAAAGCCAGCTTAAATTCAATTGATACCAAGCAAGTTTCTTCTTTGGCCAATGCCACTTGCTCAGATCTATATATGTCTGGCATTACCCATGCCGACGCTGTTGTTAAATCGAGTGCCGAAATAGACCCAGAAGTTACTAAGTTTATCAAAAAACAAAAAGGTAAACCAGTAATTGAACATTCAGAAAATGGCGATAATATTGAAGCATATATAGACTTATATGATACGCTACTCGACCGCCAAAATTAAGGAGTTTTCCTTTTTCACTTTTCTTATTCTAAGCCTTTTTTCATGTAAAAAAGACACGCAATCTGTTGGTGCAGAATTTGTGGGTGTACGCAATCAATTCAATACGGTTTTTGATACAAGCCTTATTCTAAATGCCTACACGGTGCAAATGGATTCCATTGTATCTTCTAGGCTAACAGCAAGTGCTTTGGGCGTAATCAACGATCCATATTTAGGAATTACTAAAGCTACATTGGTAACACAATATGGTTTGCCAGGAAATGAATTTACTTGGGGAGGTGCTACTAAATTAGATTCTGTAGTTTTACAATTGAGATTTAGATCGGGTACTTCTAGCGATGGAACTATTTTGCCAGACTTCCATGGCGATAAAGATGCTATTCATAACTTAAAAGCCTACTTACTTACGGAGAGTTTAAGTATAGACTCAGCATACTTTTCTACCAGAAAATACCAAACAGATGGTATTGAGGTGGGGTCATTCAATGGAAAATATAATTTCACAGATTCGGTAACCATTAAATTAGGGACAGAAACTGTAATTATACCGCCACATATTAGAATTAAAATGAACAGTACTTTCAATACATTATTGTTCAATGGAGAAGCCAATGGTTCGTTTTTATCTGATGCAAAATTTAAGGAAACATACAAAGGTTTGGTAATTGTAGATGAATCAAATTTTGGTTCGGG
Source organism: Bacteroidota bacterium (assembly GCA_947449515.1). Taxonomy (GTDB): domain Bacteria; phylum Bacteroidota; class Bacteroidia; order UKL13-3; family UKL13-3; genus B1. The sequence goes on along the minus strand of CANFSD010000010.1, from coordinate 13,739 downwards.
CCAAGGAGCAATAGTGTATCTTAAGCTCAATTCTGATGTAACAGCATTGACGGCCTTTTACAAAGATTCTATGGCAGCAGACTTCCCAATATTTAGCGGTATTTCTGGAAGTGAAGCGGCCTATAATTATTACGAGCATATCAATGTTCCTTCACAATTAATACAAACTGGCTTTAACAAAGCACACCGCGATACGGGTTTTATTCAAGCATTAACTGGTACCAAATTGAGGATAGAATTACCCAACTTTTTTGAGGTATTTTCTAACCCTAAAATTGTATTAAATGGAGCCCAAATTATATTCACTCCCCTCAATGGTGCTGCAAGTACAAGCTTCCCTCTTCCAGCCAGTATGTCGCTTTTAGGTTCAGATTCTTTAGGCAGAAACCAGTTTTTAAAAGACCAAATTTACGAAGGTAGCACCTATTATGGTGGTGTTTTAACCAATAACCAATACAGTTTTAATATTGTTCGTCACCTTCAAAACTTATTAGATCAATACAAGCATGGTTATAATTACAATTATGGCATGAATTTGATTATTAGAGCAGATGACCCAGTTACTGCCCAAAGGGCCATTTTAGATACACGCAAAAACAATGGCAGCTTTAAATTAAAACTCACCTATACGGTAATAAAATAGTTTCTCGTGATAGTATTCTTTAAGTCAAATACCAGCACCATTCAAATTGCAGAATTGCAATTGCACCTCAAACAAGCAGGCTTTGAATCCTACTTAATTCAAAAGGAAGGCATTTGTATGATTCCAAGTTTAAAGAATGCTGCAATTCTTGAACCTTTCAACTTTATTGAAAGCATCAAGCATATTGATACACCCTATCAATTGGCCTCATTAGCGTTTAAGAAAGAAACTAATTTCTCCGTAAAAGATATTCAAATTGGAACCAACTTTGCCAATATCATTGCTGGTCCTTGCAGCGTTGAAAGCGAAGAACAGATTTTTGAAACAGCTGCATTTCTTCATAAAAACAATATCAAGTTTATTAGAGGTGGCGCATACAAACCAAGAACTTCTCCTTACTCATTTAGAGGTCTAGGAAAAGATGGCTTGAAGTTATTAGCCGAAGCCGCAAAAAAATATGAATTGAGAATTGTAACTGAACTAATGGACTTAAGTCTTTTAGATGAAGTAGAAGCTTATTCAGATATCATTCAAATTGGCAGTAGAAATATGGCCAATTTTTATATGCTCAGTGAGTTAGGCAAAATAAATAAACCAATCCTTCTCAAAAGAGGAATGCAGGCCAAGGTAAACGAATGGCTTTTGGCTGCAGACTATGTAATGAGCGGAGGTAATGAAGAAATTATTTTGTGTGAGAGAGGCATCAGAAGCTTTGATCCTGCAAGCAGAAATGTAATGGATGTTGCTGTTATTCCTTTAATACAATCCTTAAGTCATTTGCCAATTATTGCCGATCCTAGTCATGGTACTGGCGATTCTTTCTTGGTTCCAACATTGGCTAAAGCAAGCATGGTAGCAGGGGCAAATGGACTAATGATAGAAATCCATCCAAACCCATCTAAAGCGCTTTCAGACGCACGTCAAGCGCTTAGCTTTGATGCTTTTGAAGCGCTTTTAGCCGATATAGAAATCCTTAAGCCAGCATTAAATAAGCCAATTGATGCTGCTTATTCACTGGCTGTATAATTTCAAATTAATTCTTTAATTTTACCCCAATATGTGTGGAATTGTTGCTTATATCGGTTACAGGGAAGCCTGCCCTATTATCCTTAAAGGATTAAAACGTTTAGAATATCGCGGATACGATAGCGCTGGCGTTGCATTATTAGGAGAAAACAATGAAATGAAGGTCTATAAAAAGACTGGAAAAGTTTCTGACCTAGAAAATGAAATTGGCGAAAGAGATACCAAATCGCACACAGGCATGGGCCACACGCGTTGGGCAACTCACGGAGCTCCAAACGATTTAAACGCACATCCACACCTTTCTGGAGATGGCACCTTTGCTATTATTCATAATGGTATCATTGAGAATTATTCATCACTTAAAGAAATGCTCATTTTACGTGGGCACGTATTTAAAAGTGAAACGGATACAGAAGTTCTCATTCACCTCATTGAAGAAGTTTATAAAAACAACCAAGTTTCTTTTGAAGAAGCTGTGCGCATGTCTTTAACCCAGGTTATTGGTGCCTATGCAATAGTTATCCTTTCTAAGAACGATCCAAATTATTTAATTGGTGCCAAAAAAGGTAGTCCAATGGTAATTGGTATTGGTGAAAACGAACATTTTATTGCCAGTGATGCTACACCAATTGTAGAATACACACGCAATGTAGTATATATTCAAGATGGAGAAATTGCAATCATAGAGGGCAATCAACTTACTATTAAAACCATCGACAATTCAGTTAAAACACCTTATATTCAAGAAATTGAATTCAACTTAGAAAACATTGAAAAAGGTGGTTATGAGCACTTCATGTTGAAGGAAATTTTTGAACAACCTAGGAGTATACTAGATTCGTTTAGAGGTAGAATTCACTTGCCAGATGCACGCATCACAATGGCAGGTATTGATATGTTTGAAGACAAACTCAAAAACATTGATAGAATAATCATTATTGGATGCGGAACCTCGTGGCATGCAGGTTTGGTTGGAGAATATTTGTTTGAAGACATTGCACGCGTTCCTTGTGAAGTTGAATATGCGTCGGAATTCCGTTACAGAAATCCTGTTATCAAAGAATCTGATTTTGTAATAGCTATTTCTCAATCTGGAGAAACTGCAGATACTTTAGCCGCTTTAGAATTAGCCAAGAAAAAAGGGGCTACTATTTTTGGAATATGCAATGTTGTTGGCGCAAGTATACCTAGGTTTACAGATGCTGGTGCTTATACACATGCTGGTCCAGAAATTGGAGTAGCATCTACCAAAGCATTTACCGCTCAGGTTACGGCATTGGTTTTAATGGCGCTTTCTATTGCGCAGAAAAAAGGAACTATAACAAGCGCACGTTTACACGAATTCCTTACCGAAATTGAAACCATTCCAGGTAAAATTGAAAAGGTTTTAAAAACAGACGAACAAATTCAAGCCATTGCAGCTGAATTAAAAGATTGCAGAAATGCCCTTTACCTTGGAAGAGGGTATGGTTTCCCTGTAGCCTTAGAAGGAGCCTTAAAATTAAAAGAAATTTCATACATACATGCCGAAGGATATCCTGCTGCAGAAATGAAGCATGGCCCTATTGCATTAATTGACGAAGAAATGCCTGTAATTGTAATTGCTACACAACATAGTAATTATGAAAAAGTAGTAAGCAATATTCAAGAAGTAAAAGCCAGAAAAGGCCGCGTAATTGCCATAGCTACTGAAGGCGATACCCATATCAAAGGAATGGCAGATCATGTAATTTACATACCACATTGCGAAGAGGCATTGTTGCCATTAATAGCAACCATCCCATTGCAATTACTTTCTTACCACATTGCTGTGTTAAGAGGCTGTAACGTAGACCAACCAAGAAATTTAGCCAAATCGGTTACCGTGGAGTAGTTATTAATTTAAATAAATAAAAAAGCTTTCATTAAAAAATGAAAGCTTTTTTTATGCGCTTTCTGAACATTTTTCAAATTAGGATGTTATAAGAAGATAACATAATCTCAATTATTTTGACAACGCCAATTGACCAATTAAAAAATGCTATAGCGCCGCTAAGACAGCAAATCATTAACCACAAAGTATATGCAATGATTAATGATATAGAGGATTTAAAAATATTTATGCAATACCATGTTTTTGCGGTTTGGGATTTTATGTCGTTACTCAAAACCTTGCAAAACAATTTAACCTGCACCTCCGTTCCTTGGTTCCCCGTTGGTTCAGCAGAAACCAGGTTTCTTATTAATGAAATAGTAGTTGGAGAAGAAGCAGATATTGATTTAAACGGCAATAGAAAAAGTCATTTTGAATTATACTTAGACGCTATGCAACAATGTGGCGCAGACACTTCTCAAATTGAACAATTTATAAGCGTATTAAAAACTAAAAACAACTTTGACTCAGCCTTCAATGAGGCAAATATTCCGCAAGAAGCAAAAGATTTTATCAATTTTACTTTTTCAATCATTAACAGTAAAAAAGATTACCTGCAATCAGCAATTTTTACTTTTGGAAGAGAAGATTTAATTCCAGGAATGTTTGTTTCCTTAATCAATGATATGCACAAGAATTTTCCTGATGATATTTCTATTTTTAAATATTACCTCGACAGGCATATTGAGGTAGATGGAGAGCAACACAGCCATTTAGCGCTTAAAATGACTGCAAACCTGTGCAATGAAAATGAACAATATTGGAAAGAAGCACAAGAAGCAACGGTTCAATCCTTGCAAAAAAGAATTACGCTTTGGGACGGCGTTTACAATGCCCTCCAAGAGAAAAGAAAAATAGCCCAAAATAATTTATAAGGCTATAAAATCAATGCTGTAAATACATGGAATTGGAATTTGAAGCCCAATTTTTGTAAACACAAAACCCTCGTTTAATGCAATAATATTGGTATTGATTTTATAAAAAATATCGCCATTTTTTAAAATTATAAAGGTGTTGTGTTTACCCCCTTTTCCCAATGCAATGGCTTTTTCAATATTGGTATTTCTAACCCTTTGATCCTCCCCTTCGGTTAAAACATCATTGGAGGAAAATTGAACGGCCTTTATTTCATCTGGTGAATTGGTTGGCAAACCCCTAAAATTACTTAATGTATATGGTATGGTCATAACCTAACAATGGTAAGTATAAAATTACTAGCTTTTAAAAAATAAACACCATTGGAAAGTTGCGGAGCCAAGGGAATTCTTTAAAAGAACTATTTATCCCATTTTGAACCAATAAATCATTAGCCAAATTAAGCGAAATACTTGAAAACAAAGGCCTTGTATTATTTGGACTGCAATTTGAAATAGGCTACCTTTATTTCACACAAAACCGCAATGTTTCAAGGAATCACAAATCGCATCTACAAAATGAAAATTGGTACACGTACCGCTTTCAGTTTTTTGGCTGTGATAATAGTGGTGCTTGCCTTTTCAATTGGATCAATCCTTCTCCTTCAATATGGAAAAAATATAGACCTAAAAATTGCCAATAATTTTGGGCCTGTGGTTAATGCCATTAAGGATTTTGAATATACCATTGAGGAAACTTCAAGAATATGTAAAGACTTGAGTTTACAAGCCGACGTGAACAGGAAAAATCATTTACATAAAATCATTAACCGTGTTTATCCCAAACAAAAATTAACGGTAATTGGTCTTTGTCAAGAACCTGGTTTATCAGAAATAAAAAAGAAGGTTATTAGCGCCGATAAAAAATTCGAAAACGCCAAATTTGCCTTACTTGAATTTCTGCAAGTTATTGATTCTACTGACACCTACAGTAATCCTGAAAAACTACAAAAGGCGTTGCAATTAAGGTACCAAATTGAAAAAGAAAACCTGGCCATAAAAGTAATTTTAGACGAAACAAGCCTTGAGGCCATCAGTGTTTTCAATAAATTAAATGCACAAAAATTTGCCAGCTACCGCATGCTATCCTATTTGTTGGTGGTAATGATTATTGTAATTTTCATAGTAGGCGTGCTCTCTATAATTCTAACCTATGTAACCATCATAAAACCCATTAAAGAACTGAGTGGAATTTTAAATGAAGTGGGAGAAGGTAAAATTGTTGCCATTGAAAACCAGATTAAAAGAAGCGATGAAATTGGAGACATGATTAGCTCTGCGCAACGAGTGGTGCGCGGTTTTAAAGCAAAAGAACAGGTAGCCAATGCTATTGGTAAAGGTGATTATGAAATAAGGGTGCCACTTCTAAGCAAAAAAGACCGATTAGGAAGGGCCATATCTGAAATGCGCGACAGCTTAAAGAGGTCGAAAATTATTGAAGCTGAGAATATTAAATCTCTTGAAGCATACACCCTCAGACTTGAAAAGAAAAACAAAGAACTCGACCAATTTGCCTATATCACTTCCCACGATTTAAAAAGTCCTTTGCGAGGTATAAATAACCTTACTGCCTGGATTGAAGAAGACATGGGAGAATTGCTCACCGAAGAATCAAAAGGATACTTTAAAACCTTAAAAGGTAGGGTTCAAAGAATGGAGGAACTCATCAATTCTATACTAACCTACTCTAGAGCAGGTAAAACCCTTGAAAATCAAGAAAAAACCAATACCCAACAATTGGTTTTTGCCATATTAGAACAAACAGAAATGAAGGCCAATACCAGTGTGCTCATTGACGAATGTTTGCCGGTAATTGATGCCAATAAGAGAGACCTCATTGCCGTTTTTAGTGTGTTCATTTCCAATGCTATCCGCCATAACAAATCTCCTGAACCCATCATCAATATTACCTTTAAAAACAGGGGTGGATTTATCGAATTTTGTATTGCCGACAATGGACCAGGTATAGCAGCAGAATACCATGAAAAAATATTTACTATTTTTCAAACCTTGGAACGCCGTGATGATTTCGAAAATATTGGCGCAGGCCTTGCCATTGCAAAGAAAATTGTAGAAGATTATGGCGGTAAAATTTGGCTCGAATCTTACCCAGGGATGGGATCTCGCTTTTATTTTACATGGCCCAGTTAAATAGCTATTTCGTGGCTTAAAAGAATATTAAACCACAATAACAAGATATCCCTTGTTCTAGTCCTACATTTTTCGTAAAATTGTTGAAATTGATAGATTTTACGATGCACGATAAAATGGTAAACATATTGCTGGTGGAGGATGATGAAGTAGACGTGATGAACGTTAAGCGTGCCTTCAAAAAAAACAATATTACCAATCCCCTTTTTGTTTGCAATAACGGCGTTGAAGCCCTTCAATTTCTCAGAGGCGAATCTAATGAGCCAATAAGCGAAATCCCAAAGATCATTTTATTGGATATCAATATGCCAAAAATGGGAGGCATTGAGTTTTTAAGAGAAATTAGAAATGACAACAAATTAAAAAACATCAGTGTTTTTATCATGACTACCTCCAACGAGGACAAAGACAAAGTAGACGCATACAACCTCAATGTGGCCGGCTATATTCTTAAACCATTAAGCATGGAAAGATTTATTGAGGCTGTTTCTACCCTAAACAATTATTGGAAACTTTGTGAGTTTCCAGAAAATTAATTCTTAATGAGCCTCGAAACAAACAAATCTGACTATAAACTTTTGCTCATCGATGATGATGAAGTGGATATAATGACCTTTCAAAGGGCCCTTAAATCCTCTGATTTATCTTGTAAGCTTACGGTTTGTTTTGATGCCAAAGAAGCCCTAGAAAAACTTAGCACATCCAATTTCGATTGTATTTTTTTAGACTACCTTTTACCGGGAATTGATGGCCTTCAATTATTACGCAGGTTGCGCGAAATGTCTGTTAGCACCCCTGTTGCAGTAATTACCTCACAAGGTGATGAAAAAATTGCCGTGGAAATGATTAAGAATGGCGCTTTTGATTATTTTACCAAAAACGACATTAACCCAGACAAAATTTCTAAAGTTGTAATCACAGCAGTTCGTTTATGGAATGCCGAACGCAAAAGAGTAGAAGCTGAGAAAAAAATTATTGAAAACAACAATAGACTCAATGCAATTTTAGAGAGCACACACAATTTAATTTTTGCATTTGATAGAACCCTTAACTTAATTTCCTTCAACAGTGCCTTCAAAGAAAGCATGGAGCATTTGCTCAGACAAAGAGATATCATTAAACAAGATATTAATTTGCATGCTATTCCTATCAGAGAGGAAATGAAACAATCGCTCCTAAGAAATATTTCTAAATGTTTTTTAGGAGAACAGTTTACCGTTTTAGAACAAATAAGTTTTAGTAACGATCCAAGTAAAATTACGCCTTGGTATGAAACCACCTTTAACCCAATTGTAGATATTAATGGGGAAGTTTCAGGTGTTGCTATATATTCAAAAGACGTAAGTGAAAACAAGAAAATAGTTTTTGATTTAATGCAGGCAAAAAACGAAGCCGTTGCTGCCGCACAAGCAAAATCCGAATTCCTTTCCAATATGAGTCATGAGATTAGAACTCCTATGAATGCTATTATTGGACTAACAGAATTATTGCTTGAAGAACCCCTTGAAATCAATCAACTTGAAAACATAAAATCTATCAAATATTCGGCAGATAATTTATTGGTAATTATCAATGATATTTTAGATTTTGGCAAAATTGAAGCAGGTAAAGTTCGTTTCGAGAACATCGATTTTGATTTGCCTTCACGTATCGAAGAATTAAGAAAAACCTTTGAACACAGAACAAAGGAAAAAGGATTAAACTTCCTTATTGAATTTGCAGAAAATGTGCCACTCACTGTCAAAGGTGATCCTTATAGGTTGAATCAAATTTTATTTAATCTAGTTGGTAACGCCATTAAGTTTACGCCTTCAGGACAAGTTTCAATTGCCATTAAGGCTATTCCTGGTGGAGAGCAAATGAACTTGGAGTTCAGTGTTACTGATACAGGCATTGGAATTCCTGAAAACCAACAAGCAAAAATATTTGAAAGTTTCACCCAAGCCAATGCCGAAACAACCAGAAAATATGGTGGTACCGGTTTAGGATTAGCCATTACCAAGAACTTGGTGCAGTTGCAAGGCGGTAGCATATCTGTTAAAAGTAAACTAAACGAAGGTACTAGCTTTATCGTTTCAATTCCTTTTGGCATAGGTGCCGATGAAAAAATTGAAAAAGTAGCTGAAAAATCAGAACAAAAAGCCGATCTCAGTGAACTTAAAATTCTATTGGTAGAAGACAATATCATGAACCAATTTGTTGCAAAACAATTCTTCAAAAAATGGAACAATGAATTGCTAATTGCCAACAATGGAGAAGAAGCAATTCAAATATTAAAAGAAAGAGCCGACCTCGATTTGGTCTTAATGGATTTACAAATGCCTGAAATGAGTGGATTTCAAGCAGCCGAAATAATTAGAGGAAATAAAACTGCTGTATTAAACTCCAATATTCCAATCATTGCGCTTTCTGCAGATGCCTTTATTGAAACACGTAGAAAGGTGATTGAAGCAGGTATGGACGATTACGTAACCAAGCCCTTCAAACCAGAAGAACTTTACAGCAAAATAATTAAACATACCAAACAAAACGCATCCTTATAATGAGCTTCTTTTACAAACCAGAAGAAATAACATTAGAAGCCCTCAACCAAAGAGGCACTAATACAATGGCTGATTGGATAGGTATAGAATTTTGTGAAATTGGTGAAGATTATATTGTGGCAAAAATGCCGGTAGACCGCAGAACCATACAACCTTTAGGTGTAGTAAATGGTGGCGCTTTCTGTGCCTTAGCCGAAACTGTTGGTTCATTAGCCGCTAACCTTTGTATTGACCGAAGTAAATTTGTTGCATTGGGTTTAGACATCAATGCAAATCACCTAAAGAGTGCGAATAAAGGTTTTGTATATGGAACGGCAAAAGCATTTCATGTAGGTAAAAGTACCCAAGTTTGGGAAATAAAAATTACCGACGAAGACAAAAATTTGTGTTGCATTAGCCGCTTAACAATGGCAAATGTTCCAATAAACCCAGATGGAAAAAGAAGCAGCTAATTCCTTTGCTATTTTTAGGTTACCCTATGCGCCAAAACCATTAATGGTAATTGGAAATATCAGTGAAAACCTGCATAATTTCCATTCAATTGAAGACAATGCTTTTCTAGTTTCGCCCTTTAATAGTGGCAATAAAGTATTTACAATCCCTTTCGATAAAGTAGAAGAATTTGACCAAAACAAACTTCCGCCATTTTGTTTTAGCCATAAGCAATACGATAACTTAGGGCAATTAAACTATATCCAATTATTGGAAAAGGGGATTACCAAGTTACAGCAAAACAGCTTAAAAAAAGTTGTCCTGGCTAACACCAAAACAATTGAAATAAATCGGTTCGAACCGATCCAATACTATAAAAATTTAGAGGCAAAATATCCTGGAGCCTTTGTTTATGTTGTTTCTAGCCCTGAAACAGGAACTTGGTTCGGCGCATCACCAGAACCACTTATTAGAGCGGAAAACAATAAAATGCAAACGGTTTCAATGGCAGGCACCTTGGCCCGAACAACCCATGCAGATTGGAGCGAAAAAGAACGCGAGGAACAAGAATTTGTAAGTAATTATTTGGAACAAAAATTGGCAGCAGCCAAGCTACCCTTTCAAAAAAATGGGCCCTTTAACTACATAGCAGGTAAACTCACCCACCTCCGCACCGAATATACATGCGAATCTATTCCTGATAGGGAAAGCATGGCTAAATTTATTGAAGAAATAAATCCTACGCCAGCTGTTGCAGGAATTCCCAAAGCAGAATCAATTGCTTTTATTGAAAATGAAGAAGGATTTAAAAGAAACCTTTATGCTGGTTTTATTGGATTAAAGATGAAAGAGAATTTACATCTCTTTGTAAATATCCGTTGCATGGAATGGCAAAACAAAAAGCTCACCCTGTTTGCAGGTGCCGGAATTACTGCCCAATCCGTGCCTCAAAAAGAATGGGAAGAAACACAAAACAAAATGAAAACAATGGAGGATATTATAAATCTACACAACGATTAATAAAATCATTCATAGGTTTCATAGCAGCGTAAGCATCCAAAATGGAACTCCTAAATTTCTCATTCGTTAATTCAGCAAGCTTAAATTGCTGCATATAAACAAAGTTTTTTCGCTTCAAATAGGTGAGCGCTGGATTATCCAATTCATAACCCTTGGGAGGACGAACCAAACTATCACCACTAAGGCCACCAAAATGTTTTATTACCGCTTTGTGCCTTACTATTCCGTCCCACTCTTCTAAATTATAATCTATCTCTTGCCTAATAGAGGCCAATAGTTCAGGACTTGGTTGATAAGATCCACCGGCTATAAAAATTTCATTGGGATCAATATGCAAATAATACCCCGCGTAACTAGATTTTTTACCGCCACGGTTCATGAGGGCTCCAAAATTGGTCTTGTAAGGTGATTTATCTTTACTAAAGCGTACATCCTTGTTTATTCTGAAAATACAAGATTTAGCCTCAAGTCCAATTAATCCAGAATCAATCTTTTGAAGATCAACAAGAAGTAGACTTAGAAAACCAATCCAATCTTTCCTAAGCGCCTCATATCTAGACCTATTTGCATCAAACCAATCTTTATGATTGTTTTCTCCTAGGTCATTTAGAAAATTAATTAAGCCTTTAAAGTCCATTATCTATAAATAATTTTATCAAAGTTATTCATTTCCTTATTTTTGCCAAGCCTGTTCAAATACATGCATTCAATTACATACCATGTTCGATAGAGAAAGACCAAGTTTTGAAGACAGTAATAACGTTACTGTAAAGAGATGTTTTTTTGCCTATGAATGGGCTATTACATTCTTAAAAGACAAACACACCGCAGATATAGGATGTGCAGATGGTTACGGAACCCAGTTTTTGGCTAACTATACCAAAACAACCGTTGGTGTAGATTACAGCGAAGTAACCATAGCCGATGCGCGTAAAAAACACGCAGACAAAAAGAACTTATCTTTTGTTTCTGGAAAGGTTCCACCTATTCCATTAGAAAGTGAAAGCAAAGAAGTGGTAAGCGCATTTCAATTTATTGAGCATATTTCGGAAAGAAAAGCCTTTATGCAAGATGTAATGCGTGTTTTACAGCCAGGAGGTGTATTTCTATGCACCACACCAAATATTAAAATGAGCATAGCTAGAAACCCTTTTCACGTTCATGAATATACTTTTGAAGAAATGCGCAATGAAGCTGCAAGTGTTTTTGATAGTATTGAATTATGGGGTGTGCAAGGAAACAAAAAAGTAAACCTCTATTATGAAGAAAATGCAAAATGGGCAAAGAAAATTTTAAGATTAGACCCATTAGGAATTCATAAAATGCTTCCAGCATCATGGTTAGTGGCTCCTTATAATTTCCTAACCAGCATTATGCGCAAGGATTTAAAAGAAAAGAATACAGATACCCTGGCAATTGAAACAAGTGATTTCTTTATGACCCAAGACAATTTGGACAATACTTGGGATATTGTATTGATAGGCCGTAAGAAGTAAACCCAAACAATTCATACCAAAAAGGGCGAAGCAAGTAACTGTTTCGCCCTTTTTTTTTATTCTAATCTAAGCAAAGGAATAGTAGATTCATAACAACAAACGCATGCCTGCATAATGCGCATAAAAAAAGGCTGCCTAGAAAATCTAGGCAGCCTTTTTAGTATGTGAGAGGTAGACTAGTCTACTTTAGTCACTTTAGTTGTTTGGCTTACACCGTTAACAGTAACATTCACAAAGTAGATTCCGCTACTTAGGTTGTTTGTTCCTTTAACTTCATGGTATGCGCCACCGTTAGCTACTTTAACTAATTCAGTTGAAATAACACGTCCTTGCATATCAACCAATTCAACTTTAGCTGTAGTAGCTTCAGAAGTTTGGATGTTTACACCAACAGTGCTCACAAAAGGATTAGGATATACATTCACAACATCGCCGTTTAAGTCACTTTCGTTCACCATAACAATGTTAGAGTATTCGAAGTTACCGTCGAAGTCAACTTGACGTAATCTGTAATATAAAGTAGTTGTAGCAGTTTGTAAGAATGCTTTAGCATCAATTGAAGCGTAAGCGTTAGTGGTAGTTGTTGTACCATTTCCTTTTACAAAACCGATTTCTTTAAAGTTAGCACCATCCATTGAACGTTCAACTGCGAAACCTTTATTGTTGATTTCATTAGCAGTAGCCCATTTCAATTGAACATCACCATTTACATTGATTGCATTAAAGAACAACATGTTAACTGGCAATGGATTGGTAGTACTATCTCCACCTACACCAAAGTCACCAAATGCTGTAGCACTACTTCTGCTTAGTACAGGAGCTGCATTTGAACCGGTAGTGGTAACATGTGTACCATTTGAAGTCCAGCTAGCTGATGAGTTAGCTCTGTTGATTAACATTAATTGTGCGTAGTTGTTTACACCTTTAAAGCCAGTTGCATTGTAAGTACCAGTATAAGTACCAGCACCCATGTCTGTAGACATAGACCAGTAACCATTTTCACCTACTCTGTTTGCAGTTAATGAAGCAGCAATATCAGCGTAAGGTAAACCAGTATTACCAGGAGCACCTACAATAAAGCTTGAAGTTACAGTACCAGCAGATAATGGGAAAGTAGTGTAGTTAACAGTAACCGTTCTGTTTGCATAACCAGTATCAGTTAACGGGAAGCTAACTGCACCACTTGTGCTGCTGAACCATCTTTGTAATGAACCATATACTTTACCTGAACCAGTAATAACACCAGTTTGAGCAGCACTTAATCCAGTAGCAAGAACCAAAGAACCAGTGGTAAATTTACTACCAGTACCTAAATTCAAGGTATCACTTACAGAGATAACGTTTGCAGCAGTACCAGCTACAGTAACTTTAGTATTAGCTGTTAACTGAACAACACGAGAGATTGCAGTAGGAACAGCAGTTACACTGATTGGAGTTGTGCTATTGAAGATCAACTTATCAGTCATATTTGGTGTAACACGGTTAGGTGTCCAGTTGGTAGCAACACCAGCAACAGTGCTAGTTGTACCAGTCCAAGTATAGGTATCATAAGTAGGCTCACCAATTGTTACAGTATAATCTTCAGTTTCACCCCATGTGTAT
>CANFSD010000009.1 GCA_947449515.1 Bacteroidota bacterium | reverse complement strand
TCGGTAGATGAACATGTGGAAGCGCATTTGTTTCAAATTCAAAAGTGGTTTAAGAAAAGAAAATTTTATGCGGTAGGCGAAATTGGCTTAGATTATTATTGGAGCACAGATTTTAAAGAGCAACAGGTCAAAGCTTTTAGGCTGCAAATTCAGTGGGCCATTCAACAAGATCTTCCTATTGTTATTCACTCGCGCAACAGCAATGCCGATGTAATTGCCATACTAAAGGAAATGAAACACCCCAAATTGCGTGGTATTTTTCATTGCTTTAGCGGCACTGCCCAAGAAGCCAAAGAAGTGGTGGCCGAAGGATTTTATTTGGGAATTGGTGGCGTAATTACTTTTAAAAATGGTGGCCTCGATAAAGCCATTGAAGACATTGGCATAGAACATTTGGTATTGGAAACAGACGCTCCTTATTTAGCGCCAGTGCCCCATAGAGGCAAAAGAAACGAGAGTTTTTATGTTTTAGAAATTGCCCGAAAATTGGCAGAGGTAAAGCAAATGGGTATAGCGCAGGTGGCAGAAATTACCACCCAAAATGCTAAAAAAGTTTTTGGTATTTAATTTTACCCTGGGAGTTATTTTGCTTTTATAAAAATTCTTATGTTTGCCTTCTAAGCATAAACCTATGAAAAAAGTTATCCTATTTGCATTGTTATTCGTTTCGATCCAAGGATTAAAAGCGCAGAATATTTCTATACTTGGTTATGGAGGCGCCTTAACGGGTTCTTATATTTACCCATTGGCCAGTGATGTGCGTTTAAAAGGAAATTATTGCTATGGCGCTGGCTTGGAATTTGAAATGCCTGAAGGTTCGTTAACCCTTGGCTGGACAGGGCAGCAAACCAATTTGAGTAGCCGCGCTTTTATGAGCAGCGACGTAAAATTATTGGATGTAAACGTGAATTATTTTCAGGTTGGTTTCAACAAAGATTTAATAGAAGGTGATGTGCGTCCGCATTCCATTTTCTCTATGGGCCTTGCTCAGTTTTCGCCTAATGGCACCTACAGCTTTAATGAAAAATGGTTTTTTGCCGCCTCTTTTGGCATAGGCTTAAAGGCAAATATTACAGATAATGTGGCCTTGCGTTTACAAGCAAAAGGTACCATGCCGTTAGAAATGGGTGGCATGGGTGTGTTTTGTGGTTTTGGACAAGGTTGTTCTCCCAATATTTATTTCAATCCAATCTTGGTTCAAGGCGAGTTTACAGCCGGCCTATCGGTGCAATTGAACTAAAGAGTTGTTTCTGGAGTTCTGGCCTTAAAATAATTTTTGCAAGTTCTGCAAGAATTGAAAGGTTTTTCCCAAATTTTCTTATTATTGATTGATTAAACTTTTACCAATTTGAAGACTTTTTTACGGGCCTTTCTATCGCTAGTTTTATTTTTCCCGATGCTACTATCGGCGCAAACCAACCACTATATTAAGGGTGTGGTAAAAGATGCCAAAAGTGGCGAAGCGCTTATAGGTGCCACCATTTCTGTAAAAGGCACCAGTACAGGGGCATCCACAGATTTTGAAGGTGCTTTCTCCTTAAAAACCAACCAGCCATTTCCGCTCACCATTGTAATTTCTTATGTGGGTTATGTGAAATTGGAAATGCAAGTGACCGATGCAAGTAAGTCTTTGGAAATTCGTTTGAAAGAAAATTCAAAAGAACTTAAAGAAGTGGCCATCAAAGATACCCGCATTACCATGAAGCAAAAGCAAGCGCCGCTTACTATTGAAACCATGGATGCCATTGCCATTAAAGAAACTCCTGCCGCTAATTTTTATGAAGGTCTTGCCCATTTAAAAGGGGTAGACATGACCAGTGCAAGTATTGGGTTTAAAATTATCAATACCCGTGGTTTTAATAGTACCTCTCCTGTTAGGAGTTTACAATTAATTGATGGGGTAGATAACCAATCTCCCGGTTTAAATTTCTCTTTAGGGAATTTTTTGGGTGCCTCAGAATTAGACGTGCAAAAAGTTGATTTGATTGTTGGCGCAAGTAGCGCGTATTATGGTCCTAACGCCTTTAATGGTGTAATCAATATGCAAACCAAAAATCCGTTTTTGTTTCCCGGTTTGAGTTTTCAAGTAAGGGTTGGGGAACGCAGTTTAAAAGAAGTTGCCGTGCGTTATGCCGAAGTTTTTAAGAACAAAAAAGGCGAACAAAAATTAGCCTATAAATTAAATTTATTTGCCATGAGTGCTTACGATTGGCAAGCAACCAATTACGAAAAAACCTCGCAAAGTCCGGTTGATGAAAAGAATCCGGGTGGTTATGATGCCGTAAACATTTATGGAGATGAATATTCCAACTCTCGTTTTCGTCAATCTGGATTAACCTATTTGGGTTATGGATACGCCGTGAGAAAAGGATACATGGAAAAGGATTTGGTAGATTATAATTCAAGAAATTTAAAATTAAACGCAGCCGTTCATTACAAAGTAAAGAAAGATGTAGAGTTAATTTTAAGCTCGAGCTTTGGTTATGGTACCACCGTATACCAAGGCGATAACCGTTTTAGTTTAAGAGACATTCGCTTTAACCAGAATAAAATAGAGCTGCGCAAAGAAAACAGCTTTTTTATTCGTGCCTACAATACACAAGAAAATGCGGGCAATAGCTTTGATGCTTATGCCGCTGCCTTGCTCTTGCAAAACTATGCCAAGAAAGACAATGATTGGGCAAAAGACTATGCAGAAAATTGGAATGGAATTGCCTACAATACCATGATAGGCCTTCGTCCTGCCATCAACAGCACACCTCCGGGCATTTTGTACGAGAAATATGCCAACCAGTATTTATACAATTATTACTATGATTCTTTAACGCGCTACCACAATTTGGTTCGAACCGAAACCGATAACAAGCCTTCCTACCAAACAGGTGGCTTACCGCGCTTTGAGCCTGGTACCGCGCGTTTCGACTCTGCTTACCGTCAGGTAATTTCATTGACCAATAGGGAAGGGGGCGCACGCTTTTTTGATTTATCTGCCTTGTACCATGTGATGGCAGAAAAGCAATTTAAATTGGGTACAGTAGATGTAAAAATGGGCGCCAATTACCGTTTATATACTCCCAACAGCAGGGGAACCATTTTCTTAGATACTGCGGGTGTGCCAATGATTAAGAACCAAGAAGTGGGTGCTTATATTGGTTTAGAACGCAAATTTGTGGAAGAGAAATTGAAGGTGAGTTTTACCAATCGCCTCGATAAAAACCAGAACTTTAATTTGCTTTGGTCGCCCGCTGCTTCTTTTGTTTATACCCAAAACCAGCATGTATTTAGGTTCTCGGCCTCTAGTGCCATCCGTAACCCAACCCTAACCGATCAATACATTAACCTAAATGTGGGTCGTGCCACCTTATTAGGAAACCTAAAAGGCTTTGATAGTTTGGTAACAGTAGAAAGTTTAATAGATGCATTTAACAATGGCCGCAATAAATTGTCTTATTTCAATATTGCGCCCATAAAACCAGAGCGGGTAAAAACCTTAGAGGTGGGTTACCGCGGAAATATTAGCGAGAAAATTTTTGTAGACCTTAGCTATTACTATAGCTGGTACCAAGATTTTATTGGGTATAAAATTGGTGTAAATGTAAATTGGGCGCAAAACGAATTGTTCCCTAGCACCGCCAATGTTTACCGTGTAAGTACCAATGCCAAAGATATGGTAACCACCCAAGGTTTGTCTATTGGCGCCAATTATTATTACCGCAAATCATTGGGTTTTTCAGCCAATTATTCTTGGAACAAATTGGATCGACATGGCTCTTTAGACCCCTTGATTCCTGCATTTAATACGCCTGAACACAAATACAATATTGGCATCAATGGCCGCGATATAGACTCTAAAATATTTGGAAAGTTTATAACGCTTTGGGGATATGGCGTAAATTGGAAGTGGCAACAAGGCTTTGCGTATGAAGGTTCGCCGCAATTTACCGGTTCGGTGCCAGCCTATGGTATGTTAGATGCCCAGGTGAACAAACAATTTCCTAAGGCAAAACTTACGGCCAAGTTGGGGGCAAGTAATATTCTTAATAACAGCGTAATACAGGTTTATGGCGGTCCAAGAGTGGGTAGAATGGCTTATTTGTCCTTGCTATTTGATTTGGCCAAATAGTCATAAAATCTAAAACCTTTGTTTTTAGCCATAAATGTTTTTAATTAGCACAAACAAATCAAAAAAAATATAACCAAAACCAATAAAACAATGAAGAAACAATTACTAAAAGGATTCGCAATTATTGCAACTTTGTTTGCAGTAAACGCATCTGCCCAAACCAGGTTCATCGACCAGGTTTTTCCGGGTGTTACCAAAACAAGTAACATTATGTACGATTCTAATGCAGCAGTAAATTTGTTGTACGGACAAGTACCAGGCATCCAGCCTTTATTTTCAAATAAGTTAATGTGTGATGTATACGAACCAACTGGTGACGTACAAACCAAAAGACCTTTGATTATCTTAGCACATACAGGTAGTTATTTACCTGCTTTGATTAACAAACAAACTACTGGTAACAGAAAAGACAGTTCTATTGTACAAATTGCAACCCAATTGGCCTTAAGAGGTTATGTGGTAGCAGCTATAGATTACCGTTCTGGTTGGAACCCAACTACAACTAATCAAAGTGCAGCAACAGAACAATTGTTGAAAGCAACTTACAGAGGTTTGCAAGATGTACGTAACGCAGTGCGTTTCTTCCGTGCAAATGCAAATACCTACAAAATTGATACTGCTAAAATTGTAGCAGGTGGACAAGGTACTGGTGGTTATATCACCTACGCATTGGCTACTGTAAACACAAGAGCAGATATTGAGTCAAACTTAAAATTCTTACGTGGCGATGCTACGCCAATGGTTAGCATGGATACTTTGGGTGATTGGACAGGTTTAGGCGGATGGGCTCCAATGAACTATGGTGCTGATGCTTCTGTTAACTCAAATGTAAGCATGGTATTTAACTGGGGTGGTGCTATGGGTGATACTGCTTGGATGAAACCAAACAGCTTACCTATTGTAAGTATGCAATGTACCAAAGATCCTTTTGCGCCATACAAAACAGGAAACGTTATTGTGCCAACAACTGGTATTACTGTTATTCCTAATGCAAGTGGTGCAGGTCACGTTATCCCTAAAGCAAACAGAATGGGTATCAATAACAAATTGAACTCTTATGTATACGAAGATGTAATTAGCAAGCGTGCCATGATGGTTCCTAACGCAGAAAACAACATGTTTGGATTTGAGTCTTCTTTCCCATTTGAAAATGCTCCTTGGGAGTGGTGGAATAGCACAATTATGAGAGCTATTACTGCAGTTCCTTACCAAGGTGCACCTACTTCTGCTCCATTCTACGGTTACTTGCCAGCTAATGGTCGCGAATCAGATTCATTGTCGTTGGTAACTAACCCTAACATGTCTGATGCAAAAGGTAAAGCTTATTGCGATACAGTTGTTAGATTTGTGGCGCCGCGTATTGCAGTGCAATTAGATTTAACTGGTACTGTAGGTTTAAACAACTTTGCTCCTATTGCTCCAGCTAACAGTGCAAGCTTAGATATTTATGACAGTGCTATGTTGGTGAACTTGAAATGGCAAAAAGCCAGTGTAGCTGGTGCTGCTGCTGGTTCTACCATCTACACTTTTGAATTAGATTCAATGGGTGGAAACTTCAGAAATCCAATTGTAGCTATTCCTGCTATTGATGTAGATACCATTTCATTGCCACAAAATGCAATCTTTGATGTATTAACTACATTAAATGCACCTGCTAACACACCACTTCCATTGAAATGGAGAGTAGTGGCTGGTAACGAATATTTTTCTAAAGCATCTCAAGTTTTCAACGTAACACTTACCAAAAAAGTAAATGTTAATGGTATCCAAGACATGAACTTAAATGCATTTGTAAATGTATTCCCTAACCCTGCTAAAGAAAACATCCAAGTAAGCATGGACAATAGCAAAGCTGCAATGAGTAGCTTAACTATCTGTGATATCATGGGTCGTGAAGTATTGGCATTAAACGAAATTAACTCACACAACCAAAATATCAATACCAGCGCATTTGTTTCTGGTATGTATATTATTACTGTTAAAACCAGCAATGGTTCGGTAGCTACTAAACGTTTCACCGTTCAATAAATTTCAAAGTTTATTTAAAAAAAGCATCCTTCTGAATAGTCAGGGGGATGCTTTTTTTTATGTATTGTCATAAACTTTTTTGCTGCAAAGAAAGCAAGAAACAATGGGCTCTTATTACTGAAAAAAATCGTTTCTTCGTTTCTTTGTAGCAATTAATTTTTACACCCAATGAGCAACTGGATAAGCATAGATAACAAATTGTGCAAGACTTTCACCTTTAAAGATTTTGCAGCCGCTATGGCATGGATGGTAAAGGCTAGTTATGCCATTGAGAAAATTAACCACCACCCCGAGTGGACCAATATCTACAATAGGGTAGAAGTAAAGTTGTGCACCCATGATGCCGGAAATGTTATTACACAAAAAGATTATGAACTGGCTGAAATATTGAATCAGCTTTAGTCTTAATTTCATCCTGCATGCATTTTATTTTCGACAATGAATTTCCCGATCCAAATCTGGCCGATGCCGATGGCTTATTGGCCATTGGAGGAGATTTGTCGGCAGAGATGCTAATTAAGGCTTACCAGATAGGCGCCTTTCCTTGGTTCAATGAAGATGAACCTATTATGTGGTGGTGTCCCAACCCGCGCTTGGTATTGTTTCCTAAAGAAATTTATGTTTCAAAAAGCATGAAACAATTTCTCAAAAAGGAAGTGTTTTCTTATACCATGGATCAATGTTTTTCAGAAGTAATTGATACCTGCAGAAAAATTCGTTTAGAGGAAGGCGGCACTTGGATCAGCCTAGAAATTATAGAAGCGTATACGCAGTTGTTTGAATTGGGTTTTGCACATTCAGTAGAAGTATGGAATGGCGAAAAATTAGTGGGAGGCTTTTATGGTGTGCAATTGGGAAAGGTATTTTTTGGAGAAAGCATGTTTAGCTTAGAAAGTAATGCCAGTAAGGCTGCGCTCATTTTTTTTAGTTTGCATTGCATGCAAGAAGGCATAGAAATGATAGATTGCCAGCAATCTACTTCCCATCTTTTGAGTATGGGTGCCAGGGAAATAACCCGCAATGAATTTTTAGAAATCTTAGCTAATAATATTTAGCTTAATCGTATGCGCCACGCAATTCATTTACCCTGTTGGCATCTAAACGAATAAAGATAAACAACAAAACGGTAAAGCTCAATAAGGCAGAACCACCATAACTAATAAATGGCAATGGAATGCCAATAACAGGCATTAAGCCTAAGGTCATACCCACATTAATTACAAAGTGGAAGAACAAAATACACACCACGCTGTACCCATATATTCGGTTAAATTTCTGTCGCTGCCGCTCTGCCATCATCAATAAGCGGTAAAGCAAAATCATATATAAAACAATAAATACCAATGAGCCGGCAAAGCCATATTCTTCGCCTATGGTGCAGAATATAAAGTCGGTACTTTGTTCTGGTACGAACCTAAATTTGTTTTGGGTACCTTGTAAAAATCCTTTGCCCCAAACGCCACCGCTGCCAATGGCAATTTTTGATTGTTGCACATTATAACCAGCACCTTTGATATCAACTTCTTTTCCCAATAATACATTGATACGTGTACGTTGATGGGCTTGCATTACATTTTCAAACACATAATCAATACTGCTTACCATGGCGCCTGCCAAAATAACTACCCCAAAAGTAAGCCAAATTAATTGAGCTGTTCGCCTTACCAAGAGTAAGAAAATAACTGCCAATACCGCAAGGCCAATAATGATATATATGGGCGGCATAAGAAGGGCCATTACAGCCAAAACTGCCAGCATAAAGCCTACAAATAATATCCATCCGGGCAAGCCTTCTCTATACAATACCAAAATAAAAGAAGTAAAAACCAGGGTCGAACCGGTTTCGTTTTGGAGTAAAATAATAAGCATAGGAAGGATGATGATTCCCCCGCTGAGCAATTGAATTTTCCTGTCCTTTTCAAAGTTTACATTATAGCCACTCAGAAAGCGCGCCAATGCCAAGGCTGTTCCAAACTTAGCAAACTCGGCAGGTTGAATTCTAAAGCCGCCTAGCTCTATCCAGGAGGAGGATCCTTTTACGGTGGTACCTGCCACCAAAACCAAAATGAGGAGTAAGATGGTTATGCCATAAATAGGGTAGGCAAAGGCATAAAAAAACTTTTCATCAATCAATAAAATCATGAGCCCTATAAAAGAAGAGATGCCTATCCAAACCAATTGCTTTCCATAGTTCATGCTCCCATCCCAAATATTTGGATTGGTTTCTTTGTATACAGAAGCATAGATGCACAGCAAGCCACCTATTACAAAAATATAATAGAGCAACAAGGTGATCCAATCTATCCTACTTGGTTTTGGTTGTTGTACTGTCATTTCTATGTGTAAGGTTTCCTTTGAGCATGCGCTCTAATAAATCTTTTCTGGTATCGTGTTTTCCTGTTAGGTATTGCTCCATCATTAAACTGGCTATGGGCGCTGCCCAAGTGGCTCCAAACCCAGAGTTTTCAATTACTACAGCAATGGCAATTTTGGGATTGTTTTTTGGTGCAAAGGCAAAGAAAATAGAGTGGTCTTTTCCATGAGGGTTTTGCGCTGTTCCTGTTTTACCACAAATTTCAATACCGGGTATTTTTGCAATATAAGCTGTACCATGTTCAATTACATCTTGCATGCCTTCAATTACTATTGGGAAATAACTGGTATCAATGGTGGTCCAATGTTTGGTATTGTATTCCGGATTTGGATTGGCATGGTTATTAATTCGCTTCACAATATGAGGTGTAATATAATAACCTCTGTTGGCTACCGCTGCAGTGGCATTGGCCATTTGCAAAGGGGTAATACCTAACTCGCCTTGTCCAATTCCCATGGAGATGGTAGTTAATGCTTGCCAATGGTGACGGCCATATAATTTATCAAAGTATTCTGCCTTCTTTAATACACCTGGTCCTTCACCATAAAGGTCAATTCCCAAGGCATGACCCATTCCAAAACTGTAGGCATGTTTGTAAAATTGGTTATAGGCATCTTCTACATATTTGTATTTGGGGTTATTAATTAAGCTGCGGTATACTTGGCAAAAATAAGCATTGCAACTAACTGCAATGGCTCCTCTTAAAGCCAATGGAGAACCATGCGCATGACAGCCAACAAACAAATATCCGCGGTGACAACCATAAGTCGTATTTTGGTTCAGCACTTGTTCTTGCTGTCCCATTAAACTCATAATAACTTTAAAAATAGAACCAGGAGGATATGGCGCAGAAATTGGTCGGTTAAACAAGGGTTTAGAAGGATCTTTAAGCAACTCCATGTATTTGTTGCCACGTTCTCTTCCTACCAATAAATTTGGATCGTAGGTAGGTGAACTAATTAAAGCCAATACTTCACCTGTTTTAGGTTCAATAGCAACCACACTGCCTGTTTTATTCATGAGCAGTGCTTCTCCTAGTGCTTGTAAATTTTGATCTATACTCAGGTTAATGTTTTTACCAGCAATTGCTGCTGTATCAAACTCGCCATTTTTATACCTGCCTTGGGTTCTGTTTTTACTATCTACCAAAACATAGCGCGTGCCTTTAATCCCACCCAATTCTTTTTCATAGGTTCGTTCCACACCACTGATACCAATAAAATCACCCATGCGGTAATAACCATTGCTTTTTTCTATATCACGGTCGGTTACCTCACCAATGTAACCCATAACGTGTGCTGCATTGTTGTGTTTGTATTTTCTATCGGTTCTAACCTCTACAAAAAATCCTTGAAAATCGAAGAGCTTTTCTTGAAAGGCAGCGTAGGTTGGAATGGTAATTTGACGTTGGAAAACAATTGGCTTCCATGGGCTGTATCCTTTTTGGCGTTTTAAGCGTGCCCAGGTATTAATAAATTCTTCCTTATCTATATTTAATACTTTGCAAAACGAGAGGGTATCCAAGTTTTTAACTTGTTCTGGGATTACCGATAAATCGTAAATGGCATCGTTGTATACCAAAAGCTCGCCATTTCTATCATAGATTAAACCACGTGCCGGGTAAATAGTTTGTTCTTGCAATACATTGTTTTGCGCATAAAACACGTAACTGGTATCTACAATTTGGATATAGAATAAACGTGACACATATACCAATGCCACACCAATGAAAATAAGAAGGAGCGTTCTTTGTTTGGCGTAATTGTTCATCTACCTGGTTTTAGGACTGCGGTAAAATAAAAGCTGACCAATACTTATGATGATAACCGTAAATAAGCTACTTGAAAGCACCCTGAAAAAAGTTCTGAAAAATTCTTTGAAACTATAAATTTCAAGATAGAATAAAACGGTATGGTGTATCAATGTCATGATACTGATATATAAAACAAACCATACCAAACCTTTTCTAGAAATAGATGGTTCCATTCTGCTTTCCATGTCGTCTTTGCTACAAGCAATTTGCAAATAGAAATTTCTTAAGTAACCCATAAAGCCAGCAGCAGCCATGTGTAAGCCGGGGGTACTGCTAAAAGTATCCATCAGCATACCTGTGAGAAAAGATAGAATTACTACCTTCCATGGTTTCATGCTAACAGGTAAAATGAGGATAAATAAAATATAGATATAAGGATTCACATAGGTGCTCAATTCTATGTTGTTGATCACCAATAATTGGATGAGCACAATAAAAAAGAAACGAAGCACAAGAGATAAAAACTCAATTATCACCTTTCAAGTCTCCTTCCAAAGTTTGTTGTTCTGTTTTTAAAATATTTTTGATTACATATACATTTTTCAAGGTTGAAAAATCTGTATACAATTCAATTTTAATTACGTGGAAATTGTCGCCTGCATCAAGGGTATGCGAATATATTTTTCCAACAGGAATGCCTTGTGGGAATAGGGTAGAGTAGTTACTGGTAACTACTTCGTCTTCCGTAGTTATAGGAACATGTTTGTTTACATATTTTAAACTAGAGAATTTTGGATCATCGCCATTCCATTCCAAAGAGCCAAATGCATTGTTCTTTTTAACCATACACGAAATTTTGGTATTGCCATTTAAGGCAGAACGAATGGTTGCAAAATGTTTTGAAACACTGGTTACAATTCCAACAACACCATTGCTGCTAATTACCCCCATGTCTGGCTCAATGCCGTGTAAGGTACCTTTGTCAATGGTAATATAATTGTTTCTTTTGGTAACAGAATTGTTTACCACGTTGGCAGAAATATAACTGTATTGTTGTTTGTAAACGGTGTCGTTAATAGAAGTTTGGGTAAAGCCACTTTGGTAATAGGCGTTGAGCATTTGCGCTCTCAGGCGTGCGTTTTCTACCAATAAACTGTCGTTGATATTACGCAGGCCAAAATAATTGGTGGTACTGTTTACAGATTCATAAAAGCCACTTGCAATGCCACCTGTAAAATTGAGAAAACTCGCTTTTTGGTAATTGTTGTATTGGTACAACACAAAGAAAGAAAAGAATTCCAGTAGGAAGAAAAGAATGAATGTATAGTATTTGTAGAAGAAGAATATCAGGTTTCTCATGTCATCTTTTGCTTCTTGGGGTCAAGATTTTTTATTGCAAAGCCAGCAATTAGGTCATCAAGAATTTATGGTTCTTCAAATTCTTAAGGGCCATACCTGTTCCTCTAACTACCGCTCTCAATGGATCTTCGGCCACATGCACTGGCAATTTGGTTTTGGTTGCAATACGTTTGTCTAACCCTCTTAACAAAGCACCACCACCAGTTAGGTATAAACCTGTAGAGTAAATATCTGCAGATAATTCAGGTGGGGTTAATTCCAGTGCTCTTAAAATAGCTTCTTCAATTTTTGAAATAGATTTATCCAAAGCAGATGCAATTTCAGAATAGCTTACGGTAATTTGTTTTGGAATACCGGTCATTAAATCTCTACCATTCACAGCAAAATCTGGTGGCGGATTGTCTAATTCAGGCAAGGCCGAACCAACTTCTATTTTAATTCTTTCTGCCGTTCTTTCTCCAACCAATAAGTTGTGTTGGCGACGCATATAATCTAAAATGTCTTCTGTAAATTCATCACCAGCTACACGGATAGATTGATCGCAAACAATACCTGCCAATGCAATAACTGCAATTTCAGTGGTACCACCGCCAATATCAATAATCATGTTACCCATTGGTTCAAACACATCAATACCAATACCAATTGCGGCTGCCATTGGTTCGTGAATTAGGTATACTTCTTTGGCACCTGCACGTTCCGCACTGTCTTTTACCGCACGTTTTTCAACCTCGGTAATGCCAGAAGGAATACAAATAACCATGCGTTGTTGCGGCTTAATCAATTTGCTGGTTTTAGGAATCATGTCAATCATGCCCCTAATCATGTGCTCTGCAGCTTGAAAATCTGCAATTACACCATCCTTTAACGGACGAATGGTTTTAATGTCTTCATGTACCTTACCATGCATTTGTTGTGCTTGGCTACCAACTGCAATAACGTTTCCGTTCCTGCGGTTTACGGCAATGATAGATGGTTCATCAACAACCACCTGGTCTTTATGTATGATTAGCGTATTGGCCGTACCAAGGTCAATGGCTAAATCTTGTGTTAAAAAGCTAAATACACTCATGAATCTTGTCTTTGTGCTGCAAGGTTTATTCCCACTGCAAAATAATAATTATTCAAATAAAAGAATGAAAAGTTTTACCTCATTTATTGGGGTTATCAACAGAGAAAAACCGTTTTAGAAGCAAGAAAGATACAGCAAATTTTAATGCCTTATTAAAATTAGTGTTTAAAATGTCTAATTCCACTAAAATACATTGGCATGCCATTGCTTTCACAATAGGCAATAGAGGCATCGTCTTTAATAGAACCACCTGGTTGTATAACGGCGTGAATGCCTTCTAAACGGGCAATCTCCACGCAATCTGGGAAAGGGAAGAAAGCATCACTGCTCATAGATACTCCCCTTAAATCAAATTCAAATGCTTTGGCTTTTGCTATGGCATGTTTCAAGGCATCTACGCGTGAAGTTTGACCGCATCCAATGCCCACCAATTGTTTGTTTTTTGCCAATACAATGGTGTTTGATTTGGTATGTTTAACTATTTTATCTGCAAACAATAAATCCTCAATCTCTGCAGCAGTTGCGGCATGCGAGGTGGCAGCTTTTAAATCGCTTGCACTTAATACAACTAAATCTCTGTCCTGAACCAATAAACCATTTAAGGCAGAACGCATGGTGGTAGTTTTTGGCAAGCTGCCAATTTGCGCTAAAATAATTCTGTTCTTTTTACCTTTCAAAAGTGCTAATGCATCTGCATCATAAGCCGGTGCTATTAATACTTCTAAAAATATTTTGTCCATTTCTTGCGCAGTAGCCATGTCAACGGTTCTGTTCAAAGCAATAATTCCTCCAAAAGCAGATACCGGATCACCTGCCAATGCATCCTTCCAGGCCTCATAAATAGTGGTTCTTGAAGCCACACCACAGGGGTTATTGTGTTTAATTACCGCCACCGTTGGTTCGGTAAAATCACTTAATAAATTAACTGCTGCATCTATATCTAAAATGTTATTGTACGATAATTCTTTGCCATTTAATTGCTTTACAAAATCACTTAATTCACCAAAATAAAAACCTTTTTGGTGTGGATTTTCTCCATAACGCAATACACTGCCTTTGTCAAAACTTACCTTGTGTGCCGTAATTTCCATAGCACTGTTAAAGTAATTAAAAATAGCTGTATCATAATGTGAGGTTACCTGAAAAGCTTTAGCAGCAAAGCCTTTGCGCTGTTCAGTGTCTACCATACCATTTCCTTCAGCTAATAAATTTAGGAGGTCTTGGTATTGGTTTGTATGCGATACTATTAAGCTGTGTTTAAAATTCTTTGCCGCAGCACGAATCAAGGAAACACCACCAATATCTATCTTCTCAATAATTTTTGCTTCTTCAGTGGTAGTAGCCAAGGTTTCTTCAAACGGATATAAATCTACCATTACCAAATCAAACAATGGAATTTCAAATTGCGCTACCTCAGATAAATCTTGCGCATTTTCTCTTCTAGCCAAAATCCCTCCGAAGATTTTTGGATGCAAAGTTTTTACCCTGCCACCTAAAATACTTGGGTAACCAGTTAAGGTTTCAACTGGGTGAACCGGAATATTTAATTTTTCAATAAATTCTTGGGTTCCACCCGTAGAGTAAATATTTACACCTTGAGTGTGTAAGGCCTGTACGATAGGAGCGAGACCGTCTTTGTAAAATACTGAAATTAAGGCGTTTGAGATTTTTGTGGCTGCTTGCATGTGTGTGGTAAAAAAGTAGCGCAAAGGTAGGAAACCTTCCACAGATATTTTTATGCCGAACCAATAAAATTAAAAGAAATATTTTAAGCTTATCTTAAAGTGATGCACATACTTTTTCGATGCATTGGGGTACAAAAGTTTGTTCCAATACATGGATTTTTTCTGCAATGCTATCGGCAGTGTCATTGTCTAAAACCTCACATTTGTGTTGCGCAATAATTTGGCCTTCGTCGTAATGCTCATTTACAAAATGAATGGTAATACCTGTTTCGCGCTCTCCATGGGCCTTTACAGCTTCATGCACAAAATGGCCATACATGCCTTTGCCACCAAATTTGGGTAACAATGCTGGGTGTAAATTTATTATTTGTTGCGGGTAGGTTCGAACCAAAAAAGCTGGCACTTTCCATAAAAAGCCCAATAAGGCAATGAGATTGGCTTGGTAGGGGGCCAATAAGGCTAAAAAGGCTTCCTCGTTTTCAAAAGTAGCTTTGTCAAACAGCACCACCGGAATTTGCAATTTTTCCATTTTTGGAATGACTCCTGCATTTGTTTTGTTGCAAAACAAAGCCACTACTTCCACCTCTTTGCTGTCTTTAAAATACTTGGCTACATTCTCGGCATTACTGCCGCTGCCACTGGCAAAAAGGAGCAAACGCTGTTTCATTAAAAGCCCAATTCGGTTTTAAATACTTTCTGAAACAAGGTGTCAATATTGTTATTGCCATTGAACTTTTCCAATGGAATACTGCTCACTACAAAATTGGTTTTTTGATCGGCCACGTTATAGCGTTTGGCCAAAACAGTTGATAAACCTGTCCATGGCGTTGGCGATTGTCCCGTTTTACTTTCAATAATTCCGCCCCAATAAAGCGAATCAAAGCCAGCAGTAGCTGTATTTTGTGGTACTTCAAATGGGCGAGCACTGGCAATAATTCCAGTTGATTTTATACTTGGCCAGCTTGGATTTGTAGGGTTAACTATGGCATTGGTATTTACCCTAAATACAGAACCTCCCGGAGGATTTACCAAGTTTTTAATAGGGGTCCAATCCAAGAAATTAGAAAGTGGATCAAAGCTAGAATTGATGGCAACAGATAAAAATAATTTACCGCCATTGTTAAAAAAATCACTGGTGGTTCTTTGTCCAAATGAAAACGAAAAGGTAGCATCATCGCCAAACCAAACAATCTTTTTAAATAGCGCAAAAGTTTTGGTTTGCGTTTGGTAATCGGGTTGCAATTGGGTGTAATTGCTGTTCAAAATCTCCGTTGCCTGTAAGGTGTCAAAGCTTGTTACACCTATATTCTTCAGGTTATTGGTATAGAAGTTTTGGACAAATATTTTGTTGCTGCTATAGGCATTTACCAATAGTACATCTGCGTTTACTTTCTTTACCCAAATAGCTGGAGCAGGAATAAATGCAGATTTAGACAATGCCTTGTCTATTGCTCTAATATAAATAAGGTTGCTGGCATCATGTAATAAACCACTAATGGTATTGCTCAAGCTGTTATTACTTCCGTTTACAAAAACTTTACAAGTGCTATTGGCAGCTTGTGGGTTCAAAGATTGTAGTAAGAAACTGCTGGTGTTTGCTGGCAGAATAAAAGGAGTAGCATTGGTATCGTTTAAAAACAAATGGTACTCTTTAATATCATCTGTGCCATCTGGATCGGCACCCATGATGCTGTATTTTAAAACAGGAAATACCACCACTGGATTTTGAGAAGGAATGCCACCTAAAGCCTGCGAGAAAATATATTTAACGCTGGGTTTTGAATTTTTGATGGGATATAGGGTAGAGGCAGGACTTAAATCTCTTTGGCCAAAATTATCAATGGCTCTAACATAAACAACAATGTCTGCAGTGTCTTGCCCTGGAGGAATTTTCAAAAGAAAACTGCTGTCCTGACTTTTGGTAAACTGCCAGCTTAACATATTGTCGGTAGAAACCTCATAGCCTACAATAAAACCGCCATTTGAATTTCCCCACCAATTGGCATCTACCAGGGTAGTAAGTCTATTTTCACCTGTTCTAAAAATGGTGTCTACCGCCATAAAAGTTTCTGGTGCGGCAACGGCAGTGCGTTGGCCATCAAAGCCTTTTTTGCAAGCACCTAAAAGTAGGATGCCAAATAAAAATAACAGACTTAATCTTTTTGCCATGGGAATTTCCTTGCCTCAAACATACATCAAACAAGCTTTTTAAAAAAGCCTCTTGCAGCTTCTTAAATTACTTTTCTGTTAAATTGTCTTTTAATAATAACATGCGCAAAACGGTTTCGGCTGCTTCAATGCCTTTGTTGCCGTGTTTGCCGCCAGCACGTTCTTTGGCTTGCTTTAAATTGTTGGTGGTTAGCACCCCAAAAATTACGGGCTTGTTAAATTTCAAACCAACTTCCGTAATACCTTGGGCACAGGCAGAACAAATAAAATCAAAATGCCTGGTTTCGCCTTGTATAACACAACCAATGGCAATAACAGCATCTACCTTTTTCTGTTGAGCCAAAAATTGTGCTGCCAAAGGAAGTTCAAAAGTACCTGGTACTGGGTGAACCAATATTTGAGGGCTTTTTAATCCTTGCGATTGCAAGAAATCTATGGCAGCATCGCGCATGGCATGCGTTATGTCTGGGTTCCAATCTGCACAAACAATACCAATGGTAAATTTTTTTGCCGTTTTTCCCATTTTTAAATGGGTGATAGAAAGATTTTTTAGTGCGGTAGCCATTTTTGTAAAGGGATATAAACCACAAAGGCACCAAGAGGCAAATCAATGATTGTTTTGCTTCTCAGTGCCTTTTAGGCAAATGCGTATTTAATTAGTTTGCTTTAGCAGCAGTAGCACGGGCAATATATTTGTCAATATCTTGTGCTTCTTGCGCTTCGCTAAAATCATTTTTTAGTTTGCTGTATGCACTTACGGCATCATCATATTCTTTTAATTCTTCGTATGCCAAACCAGCTTTCTTTAAAAAGATAGGAGAGGTTAGCTTGTTTTTGCTCATTCCTGCAGCTTTCATGTATAATTTAGCACCTTTTTCAATGTCCTTCAATTCTACATAAGCATCGCCTTTTAAGCCAGTAGCCAATGGTCCAACCAATTCGTTTTCTGTGCTAAATTTGTCTAATTGGTCAATTGCATTTTGGAATTCACCTTTACGCATGAAACAAACACCCGCATAATAATGCGCTAAGTTTCCTGCTTTGGTTAAGCCAAATTCATCGCCCAAGGCAACAAAACCCATTACATCTCCTTGGCCATTTAATGCCAAATCAAAACTGTCTTTTTCAAACCAATTTTGTGCTTGAAACATAGCAGCTTGTGCTTCCTTTTCTTTAGGTGCTAAATAAAATTTGGTAAAGGCAATATACCCTAAAGCTATTACAACCACGGCAATTACAGCCATGTTGATTTGCTTTTTATACTTGTGGTACATTACTTCAACTTTGTGAGTTGTTTCAATAAGCGTGTGGTCTAATTCCAACTCTGATTTGTGTTCTTCTTTGTGCTCCATTTGGATGTCGTTTTCTTATTCTTTGATAAACGGATAATTCGGTTCAAAATAAACATCTTGATACAATTCTGATGCATCAGGATAAGGTGAGGCCTCGCTAAATTCTACAGAATCATTGACAATTGCAAGAATCTTTTCTTCAATGGCCTCTAAATCTGCTTCGGTAGCATATTTTTTCTTCAATAATACGGCTTTTACCTGTTCAATTGGATCTTGATTTTTATATTCTTCAACTTCCTCTTTAGTTCTATACTTGGCAGGGTCGCTCATACTATGACCCCTGTAGCGGTAGGTACGAATTTCCAATAAAGTTGGTCCTTCACCTTTTCTACCTCTTGCGGCAGCTTCGGCAACGGCTTTGTGCACTTCTTCTGGGTTCATACCATCTACTGAGGCAGATGGCATTTCGTAGCTTTCGCCTATTTTATACATTTCACGCACATTGGTAGTTCTTCCTACTGAGGTTCCCATGGCGTAACCATTGTTTTCAATTACAAAAATTACAGGTAGGTTCCAAAGCATAGCCATATTAAAGGTTTCATGCAAAGCTCCCTGGCGGGCAGCACCATCCCCAAAATAACATACCGTAACTTGGTCGCCACCTCTGTATTGGTCGGCAAATGCAATACCTGCACCCAATGGAATTTGGCCACCCACAATACCATGTCCGCCAAAGAAATTGTGTTCTTTGCTAAACATGTGCATGGATCCGCCTTTGCCTTTGGAGCAGCCTGTTACTTTACCGTATAATTCTGCCATTACTTCCCTAGCCGGAATGCCACAAGCCAAAGCATGCGCATGGTCGCGGTAGGCAGTAATTAGTCTGTCTTCTTTTTTCAAAGCACTCATGGTACCTGCTACAACAGCCTCTTGGCCAATGTAAAGGTGACAAAAGCCTTTTATTTTTTGCTGGCCATACAATTGGGCAGCTTTCTCCTCAAACCTGCGCATGAGCATCATTTGCTCATACCAGTCAAGGTAAGTTTCTTTGGTGAAATTGTTTGTTGCCATTTTTAGAGAATTGCAAAAGTATGCAAAATATTACTTTTGACAACAATTCTTTGCGCCTTGATTATCAGTAAATAAGATATTTTTACTTTAGGGAAGCGCACTTTTCCTAAATTGCACCCATGCATCTCAGTCAACTTTCGCTCACGCATTTCAAAAATTATTCGCAAGCCAATTTTAGGTTCAGCCCGAACCTAAACATATTGTTTGGGAAAAATGGCGCGGGAAAAACCAATGTTTTGGATGCCATTTATTATTTATCAATCACCAAAAGTTATTTTAATTCGGTAGACCATCAGCAAATTCTGCAGGGCGATACGTATTTTGTGGTGGAAGGAATTGTAAACAGAGCGGAATTAGAGGAAACTACGCGTTTGGTATTTCAAAAAGGGCAGGGCAAAACCCTCATGGTAAATAACAATCCGGTAGAGAAATTCTCTGCGCATATTGGTTCGCTCCCCTTGGTTATGATTGCACCAGGCGATATTCAGCTTATCTATGAAGGAAGCGAAGCGCGCAGAAAGTTTTTTGATTTAATTATCTCGCAATGCAATGCCATGTACCTGCATGAGCTCATGCAATACCAAAGAACCTTGGATCAGCGGAATAAATTGCTCAAAGACTTTTTTGAAAACCGTTATTTTAACCGTGAATTATTAGAAGTTTACAATACCCAACTAAGTGTAAGTGGAACTTATTTACACCGCGAGCGTCTAAAGTTTTTACAGGTGTTTCGCCCCATGTTTCTTGAAAATTACCAGAAAATTGCCTCGGGTGCAGAGTCGGTAGATTTAATTTATGAGTCGGATTTAAACAAGCATTTGTTTGCGCATTTACTGCGCGATACAGAATCTGCAGATATTGATTTATTGCGCACCACACGTGGTATTCACAAAGACGATTTGGTGTTTATGCTCGACCATAATTTATTGAAGAAGTTTGGTTCGCAAGGGCAACAGAAGTCGTTTATAATTGCCCTTAAATTGGCACAATTTCAATACCTCGAACAAATGAAAGGAAGTAAGCCCATTTTACTACTAGATGATATTTTTGAAAAACTCGATCAAAGTCGCTTGTTGGAATTGTTCAAATGGGTATCCGAAGGCGTATTTGGACAAATCTTTATCACAGATACGCAACATGAGCGCTCAGACGAATTGGTAAAGGCTGCGGGCTTGCCAGCTAGTTTTTTTGAAATTGTAAATGGAGAAGTTTTGCCTTTTGAAACCAATCCCTCCCTGCGCAAATAATTACATGCGCAAGAGTTTCCATGGCACCAAACTCAATTTAAATTTCCCAGCTGCGTCTGTTTTAATATTGAAATTTACACAAGGACCAAGTGCGGCATCTGTACCAATATTTTCTGGTTTAAGTAACCTCGATTTGCGCATCAAATTACTGAGCGGCACTTGCACCAATATGTCTGTTTTGTTATGCAATGAATAATTGCCTTCCAAAAAGAAACGTAAAACACTTGAACTAATTTCCATTCTTTTAATGGCGGTTTCAACGCCAGCAGTGCTGAGTTCTGCATTGATGGCTGCAAAGGAAATATGGCTAAAATCTCGGTTGGTAAAATACAGTTTGCCCATATTGTTAAAAGGGCCAAAATTAACCAAGCTGCCATCACTTATTTTAATTTTTGATACTGCCCTGAACCAATCGTTCAAGAATCCCATTTGTGGATCTAGCATGGCGTCAATTTTAAAACTTGCATCCAAATTGCCATCAATATTTTCATCTCCAAAATTCTTCATGCCAAAATTATTAAAGGCTTTTAAAAAGGTATTGATGTCAACTGAATTAAAATTGGCTTGTATTTGTAATGGCGACCAATCCTTAGAGAGGTCTTTTAAAACACCATCAACTTTGCAGCTGCCATTGGCAAATTGCATTTCAATATTGTTAATATACAAATTGTTTTTGCTGATACTTAAATTGGCTTTGGCGTTTTGGGCAACAAATTTTCCAGCAATAAATTTTCGGGCATTAACCGTAACATTGATGGCAGCCATTTGGTCAATTTTTTGAAGCAGTTCAAAGGCATGCTCTCCAGCCGAACCTTTCTCTTCTTGCGCTGTTGCTGTTATTGTACCCTTGCTAAAATTAGCCATGTTAAAGGCATTGGTTTGAATGGCAATTCCAATCTTTGTTTTGTAATTCACTTGGGTGAAAAATGGAACAAGTCCTTCTAATGTTAGGTTCAAATCATAACGGTCTGGGCCAATATTTAAATACAATTGTTTGGAACTTAGGCCAACATTATTGAGCAGTAATTCTCCATTGATTTTTTGAACAACTAAATTTTTCTTGCGTAAAAAAATGGCAGCATTCTTAATAGTTAATTTGCCATCTAATTTGCCATTGAGGGTTTTGAGGGTATTGTTTTCGTATTCTCTTAACTTGCCCATATAGGCTAGCTGCAGCGCTATTCTGCCATTTAGCAGTTTGGCCGATTTTAATTTTATTTGTTTGTTGAGGCTGTTTAAATCTGCATTGGCAGCTACATTTAATGAAAGTTGGGGATCACTTAAATTAGTAATTTCTGCCTTGGCATCAACAGGAATACCTTCAAAATTACCGTGAAATTGCATGATCTTAACTTTTGCATTTTCTTTTCCATTTTGCAAAGCATTGTTCAAATGGTTGGTATAAGTTCCCTCTACCTTAATTTGGTTAATAATGCGTTTGTTAAGGGGTTTAGCAGTTGCATTTTTCGATTCGAACCAAACGTCTACTTTAGGTTTTGTATTGGGAATGCCAAATCCAGCTACGCTAACGCGGGTGGCAATTTGCCCACTGGCACCAAACCTATTGAGCTTGTATTGGATAGAGTCGTTGAGCACTGCTAAGCCTTCTTTTATTTGAATGGAGTCTGTGGCAAAATGCAATTGGTACCAGAGAGGTTTGCCAAATTTCAATAAACCATGCAAGTCAATTTTTCCGGTCTCCAAGCGCAAGGATGAAGGATTGATAATTAAAGTTTTTTGTGCAGGATTAATTGTTAAATCAAAATCAACTTGGGTCTTTTTGTTTTTAAGAAATGCACCCTTTTCTTGGTTAAATATTAATTGCAAAAAATGAACATCACCAGCCAAAGAAATTTGTATGGTGGAGTCTTTTGCAAATACACTGCTGCGGGTTTCATTTAAGGTGAGTCCAAATGATTTTCCTGTGGCAGAATCATTAAAAATTAATTGCGTATTGCTAATATGTAGGTCGTGCAATTCAAACAGCAAATGGTTGTGTTTGCTGCTATCTGCGCTGCTTTTGTCTTCTTTTTTAAAGACGTCTAAATTGGAATAACCCTCCTTGGTTTTAAAAATAAATGCTTGTGCATTTTCAATACTTACTTTGCTGAAATTAATTTCTTTATGCAGCAGCTTCCTAATATTTATATTCAGGTAAAGTTTTTCAATATTTAGGAAGTCTTTGTGATATTGCGCGTAACGTGGTCCTCTGATATAAATATTTTCAATACTTAAACTGGCCCTTGGAAATTCATGCCATAAATCAAGACCAATATTGCCAATGTTTATTTCGCCATTAATAGATAACTGTAGTTCTTTATTGATGGCAGCAATAATGCGGACTTTGTTAAAATAAAGGAGCGCATAAGCAAGTAGCAATAATATTGCTAGGCTAGCAAATGTCCATTTAATAATTGCAAGTATTTTTCTCATGCCCTATTTCAGAAAATAAAAAGGTAAAGGAAAGCGCCTTCCATAGGGCTGGAAGGCGCTTTGGACTTATTCAATTACCAATTTATTTCTTGAATATGTTTCTTTATTTTTAATAATCACCAAGTACGAACCAGGTTTTACGTTTGCAATATTAAGCGAATATTGGTTGTTGTTGCTGTTAATGTTTTCTTCCAAAACAATTCTTCCCAACATGTCTACCAATTGCACTTGCGCACCTTTCAGGCTGTTGTTATTGCTAATGGTAAGGGTTTCAGAAGCTGGGTTCGGATAAACGCTAAAGCT
>CANFSD010000008.1 GCA_947449515.1 Bacteroidota bacterium | reverse complement strand
GCAATTGCACCAGCCGCTTGCGCTGCTTTTATTTTATTTTTGCTTGAAGTGGAAGTGGTTCCGCATGTTCCACCTCGGTCTATTAATACAATTCTACCTGCAAATTCATTGGCATTGGCAATCAATCCACAACCATTGTTGGTGGTAGCATTGCTATCTCTTAGTAATACAATGGTTCCTTTTAAGCCTTCTGGAGAAAGTCTTGGACCTGCAACAGATTGCGGACCATAAAACACACCTTTAATAGAAGAAGGATAACTTACGGCTAAGGAATTATTTGTGCTTGAAGCGCCACTGGTTGGCCACAAGTACATTTGCATTCTTCCGCTTGATCCATCAGCAGGGGCAGAGAAATTTGCATTGCTGGTTCCGCTACCATCCTGTGCATCTGCATTTACTGCATCACGACCAATTCCTTCTGTTGTAAAATTCTTTTGTTGGTAGTTTCCACTCTTTTCATCAAAACCATAATTGAAGAAAATATCATGTAAAATATTGTTCCAATAAAACAAGTTAACAATTGCGGCATTTAAATTAGCTCTTGGTTTTGCATCTACACTATATGGATAGTTAAAAACCAATGAATCGCCACCATTTGGAGAATAACCGCCACTGGTACCATTATTATTTAAAGTATCTTCTTTTGCCCAAACATTGTTTCCTCTAGTAATTAAAAACTCTGGTCCAGCAACACCATTGGTATCATGCCATCCAAATGGAGAAGCGTTTGCGCTTGCAATATCTGTCATTAAACTTCTTGGTCCTCTTGCTGGACTCTCTAATGGCAATGGGAATACATTGTAGGTACCTGTGGTAGCTTTTTTACCCATAACAATTGGGCTGGCTTCTTCTTCAAATACAAAGGATTTAAGGGTTTGTTTGCTTTCTGTTGATTTGAAATTACAATGCGTAGTGTAATTGTCTTGCGCTAAAACCAAACCTGTTTGCGCATCAATTTTCTTGTTCCACCAATCATTGGTTTCCGTATTTAAAAACTCAACTTGCCAAACCAATTTTACTTCATTTGCTATGGCAAAATAACCTGGCTTTACTGCTAATTTCTCAGAAGAAATACTTGGGTCGAACCAATTAAAAGCGCCATTAATTAATTCAGGTGCCTTATTGGCAATTTGGTTGGCAATAATGCCATCACTAGCTAAGGCAAGCCTTAGTGCTTGGTTGGCACCAATACCAGCAGATTTGGTTTGTGCTGTAATATTAGGAATCAAATTATGGTGGTAGGCAATTATTTTACCTTCCTTATTTAAATGGATATCAATATTGCTATTAAATACTTCTAGACCATTTACCATTTGATTTGCATACACATGGGTTACGCCATTGTGGTCGCTGGTATATTGCGAGCTAATTGCAAAATCAATTTTTTCTGGATTTAAGAATTGCTCTGTTTTTAGGCTTTGCGTAAATTCTTGTTTTAATTGCTCTTTGGAGATTTGTGCATTTGCCGAAAAGGTAATTGCAGCCAAAGTTAAAATATGGAGTAATTGTTTTTTCATACTTGTTTATGGTTCGAGCCAATATGGGTTTACCAATTGGCTGAATATTATAAAATCAAATATGGGTTTTGAAGGGGAACAAACCAAATGAAAGCGCTTGTTTTTATTCACTTGTACGCTTTTTTACAATCAATGCCCTAAATATTTACCATTTAGTGACAAGCTACGCGGGTTTAAATTTTTGTAAAAATTTGGGCGCCAAACCTTTGGTGTAAAGGTAAGAGTATAAAAAGTAGCGAATAGGCTACCCCAATCTGACTTTCAAGTGGTGCTTCAAACATAAAGCCAATGCTTATGATAAGCATATGCGTTTGAAACAATGAATCGGTAAAGGTCTTTTTATAAAATAACGGGAAGTAAAAACCCAAACAAAATAAGGTTAAGCCAATAATTCCAATAGCCGCCAAATAAAATAAATACTGGTTGTGCGGTATTATTGGCTTGGTCACATCTGGATAATCTTTCAGAAAAATAGCATTGTTTAAATCATTGATATCGCCTAATCCACATCCAAAAAGCCAATTACTTTCTTTTGCTATGCGTATGCCATTTTTATAAGAAATAATTCTACTTCCTAGGCTTTGGTTATTTACACTTCCTTTGTTCTGGTAATTGCTTAAATCATTGGTGGTATTGGCAATTTTGTTGCTAAAAGTTGGAGAAACCAATAAAGTAATTCCGCCAACTAATAGAAAAATGCTGCCGGCGAGTAAAGCGTTCTTAACTTGCTTTTTTTGAATGGCGATTTTTGCCAACTCTATAAACAACACAAGGTACATAGCCAATAAACCACTTCGTACAGAAAATACGTGGAGGAAAATAAATAAGAAAATTCCCGCTGCCACAAATACATTCCTTTCAAAGGTAAATTTATAATAACGTTTGCTTTGATACAGCCAATAAGAAACATAAACAGCAAATACTATCATCAAGCTCAAACTTGGATGATGCGACAATAAAGTAGGCATTACCCTGCTTTCTAAATACAATTGGTTAATGATTTCTTGGTTCAGTAAATAATAGCCAAAAGCAATTAAGCAAACCAATAAAATACAAAAAAGGTAGCATTCGTAGATAAGAAAATTTCTTCTTTCCGATAGGCGAGGAATTTTAATGAAAGCCAAGGGAAGTAGCAAATAGGGTAAAGCAATTTGCCATTTCTCCAATAAGTAATTTAAATTATCGGAATAAAAGTAGGAGGGAAGTAAAATAACAAAAGTAAAACTCAATGCCCAAAAGGCTTTTGGGTCGGCTTTTTGGTTTATAGAAACAGGTTTAATTAAATAACTGATGCCTAATAGTACAATGGAAATCATACCTATGCTTGGCATAATTCTAATAACATCCAATAATAATAATCCTGCTGTTAAAACTAAACACGACCAAAAGAACAGGTAAGACCTGGTTTTTTCCATAGTTAAATCAACGTATAATTTTTGTATTCTCCAAGTCTGTATGAAGTTTTTTCTTCAAACCAATACAATAAACGGTTTTTAAAACTAATAGAATGTCCTTTGTAATTAGGTCTAAAATCCCAATTCTTTACACGTATTCTTTCTTGCATACAGCCAGGATGTTTTCCTTCAAAAACCAATAAGGCATCAATATCTGTATAATCAAAATCATTGATCAATTGTTCTTGGTTTTTTATCCATTCATCGTTATGCCATAATTGGTGAAAGTCCTTTATTTTTTCTTTCATAACATCCGGATGTCTAACCCATCCATAATGAAAAATTTCACCGCCACATTTCTTTACACGTAGTTTTTGTCCATTCTTTCTAAATCCTTGCGCATCCTTATAAGATTGAATACTTGGATCGTTCCTAACTATTCTAATTTCATTGCGGTAATAACCTCTGCTATTGGCTACGTAATTAAAATTACCAAAGAAATGTTTATAGCTAAACAAGAGGCCTTCCACATTTTGATTGTGCAAATGAGAGTGCATAGCTTGTTTAATTGCGGCAATGCCTTCTTCGTTCACCACCTCATCTGCTTGAATATAAAAACACCAATCGGCCTTGGGGTTAACCAAAGCTTTTGCTTTATCTGTTTCTATTGCTAGCACTTTGCCTCCTTCACGCAAACTATCGTCCCAAACGGAATGGTGTATTTTAATTTTTTCCGAACCTATACTTTGAATGAGTTGAAGGGTATCGTCAGATGATTGTCCCACCAAAACAATTACCTCATCGCAAATGGGTAATAAGGATTGAATAGATTCCACCACGGGGTAATCATATTTGAGGGCATTTCTAACTATGGTGAATCCGCTAACAAACATTTTATTTGGCTCTAATTGCTTCTACTGGATCAAGTTTAGAAGCTGAATAGGCAGGAATAAATCCTGAAATCATTCCAATACTTACTGATACAATAATACCTGTAAGGATATTTCCAGTGCTTAAAAATAAATTGATTTCGAAATAACTTTTTACGCCTAGTGTAATAAAATACACACTGATTAAACCAACCACACCGCCTACCAAACAAAGTACAATTGCCTCTACCAAAAATTCAATAAGGATGAAGTAATTTTTAGCTCCCAGTGATTTTTGAATACCTATTTGTTGGGTTCTTTCTTTAACACTCACAAACATAATATTGGCAATTCCAAAGCCGCCAACCAAAATGGCAAATAAACCTATTATCCATCCAGCAAGGGTTACAACCCCAAACAAGCTCTTCAATGGTTTAGATAATAAAGTAGTTTTATTGATTGCAAAATCGGGTTCTTCATTTGGGCGCAATTTCCTTACTGTTCGCATAACACCCATTAGTTCATTTTCTAAGCGATCAACACTTACCCCATCCTTTGCCTTAATTTGAATACGACTATTTACATTGTTGCTGTTAAGGCGGATGAAATTTGCAGCGGTATTTACAGGAATCACAAAAACATTGTCCATGCTATTGCCAATCATACTTTCGCCTTCTTTTTTAAAAACACCAATCACCCTAAATTTCACACCCCTAATCCTAATTTCTTTGTCTAATGGAAAAATACTAGGGAATAAATTTTCACGCATGTT
Source organism: Bacteroidota bacterium (assembly GCA_947449515.1). Lineage (GTDB taxonomy): Bacteria > Bacteroidota > Bacteroidia > UKL13-3 > UKL13-3 > B1. The sequence continues at coordinate 19,352 of CANFSD010000008.1, read as the reverse complement.
CGATCCAATTAATACCACTTGGTTTGCATTCTTGGATTCGTTTTCTGTGAAGAACCTTCCGTATTCTAATTCAAATGCCCTAACTTCAGGGAAGCCTTGTGAAACTGCCATGCCCTCCACATTTTCGGCATTAAAATTTTTGTACTTTACAATGGTACCTGGTAAGCTAATGCTCAAAGAGATGGCTTTACCTAAAGTAGTTTGTTCTTCTATTTTTCTTAATTCAGTAGTGGTGGGATTTGGCCTATTCATGTATTGCCACCATTTGTAGTCAGGTCCAAATTCCCATGGCCATTTTTCAATAATGGCAACATCTTTACCTAAACTATCTACACTGTCTTGTAAGTTTTTTTGCAAAGAATCTACAATACTCAAAACCATTATAATGCAAAAGATTCCAATGGTAATTCCTAGCGTAGATAATAAGGTTCGAACCATATTGCTGCGCAACGCACTGAAGGCAGAAATAGCACTTTCGCTAATCTGTCCTACAATTAATAAAGTTTGGTTGTTGCGTTTCATAAGGATTAATACCGATTCGTTATTTTATTGGTTATTGGTATTGTCTGTAACCGTGTCGTATGCCTTAATAATATTTTTCACCAATTTATGCCTAACCACGTCCTCAAAGGTGAGGTAAGCAAATTCTATTCCTTCTATATCTTTAAGGATTTTAACCGCTTTCACCAAGCCAGACATGCCTTTTCTTGGCAAATCAATTTGGGTTAAATCTCCTGTGATAATAAATTTTGCATTAGGCCCCATGCGGGTTAAAAACATTTTTAATTGAAGGTCTGTGGCATTTTGTGCTTCGTCTAAAATAACATAGGCATTGTCGAGGGTTCTTCCCCGCATAAAAGCCATTGGGGCAATTTCAATAACCCTGGTTTCTATATAGGACTTAAGCTTTTCTGCTGGAATCATATCATCTAATGCATCATATAAAGGACGCAAGTATGGATCAATTTTTTCTTTTAAATCTCCTGGAAGGAATCCTAAATTTTCTCCTGCCTCAACGGCAGGCCTTGCCAAAATAATGCGCTTAATTTCTTTATTCTTTAAAGCTTTTACCGCCAATGCCACAGCTGTATATGTTTTTCCTGTTCCTGCAGGTCCTATGGCAAAAAGAATATCATTGTTGTGCATCAAGGATACCATTTTCTTTTGGTTGGGGGTTTTGGCCCTAATAACCTTGGCATGGTTTCCGTATAAAATGATATCACCTTGGTCTTTGGATGCAGTAGGATCTGTTTCCTTGTTTTCTTTTGCCATACTGCCGCTAAAAATGCCTTCAAGTTGCAAGGCAGAAATGGCTCCATACCTTAGAATATGGGCAATCATGTGGTTGAATTTTTCTTCAAAAAGTTCAATATCTTGATTCTTTCCGCTCAAGATAACCTGGTTTCCTCTTGCTACAATTTTCAATTGAGGAAAATGTGCCTGAAAAGTTTTTAAGTGGTTATTATGAACGCCAAAAGCCTCGGAAGGATCAAGATGTTCAAATAAGATTTCTTTGGTATTCAAATTTTGCTGTACTTGCTGTTAATTTGTACGAAAATAATAAAAGAAATTGAACTCTGTTATAACATTGGTTTCTGATTATGGTCCAGGGAGTCCATATACCGCTGCAATGCTCGGTTCGGCCATTCAATTAATGCCCGAAACCCGCGTGGTAGAAGTATCTCACCATATTCCAGTGTTTGATTTAACACAGGCAGCTTTTATCTTAAGGTCGGTATACCAACAATTTCCAAAGGGTACTATTCACCTCATTTGCATAGATACAAGCATTTCCATCCACCAACAATTTTTGTTTATTGAATACAATGGGCATTATTTTATGGGTGCCGATAATGGAATATTTTCACTCATTTTTGATGAAGTGCCAAGTAAGGTATACAAAGTTTTGCCATCAGAATATCATTTGCATGACCTATTCCCAGAGAAAAATGTTTTCCTTCCTTTTGTGGCAAAATTTATTCAAAAAGGAGATTTAAAAGGCTTGGCCGAACCGGGGAAAATATTGACAGAAAAACAAGGTATACAAGCCATTTCGGATGAAACGAAAATAAAAGGAAGTGTGCTATACGTAGATGGATACCAAAATGCCATTACTAATATTTCTAAAGAATTATTTGAACAGGTGCGCGCCAATAGAAAATTCAAATTGTACTATTGGAGCAAATTCTTTATCAATAAAGTTAGCGAACATTTTCATGATGGCAGCATTGGAGATGATGTTTTGCTTTTCAATGAAAACAATTACCTCGTGATTGCCATAAATAGGGGTAGGGGAGCCCAATTACTGGGGCTCAAGCCTGGATCAAAAATAGTAGTTGAGTTTGAAGAAGAAGAAAGCAATTAGTCGTTGCTTTCTCCTCTTTTTAAACTGTATTTTTCTATTTTATTGTAAAGGTGACTTCTTTGAATGTCTATTTCTGCAGCAGTTTTAGCTACATTCCATCCATTCTTTTTCAATTTCTCTTCAATAAAAATTCGCTCAACGTATTCTTTAAATTCTTGTAAAGTACTAAAGCGTTCGTAAATAGATTTTTCTTCATCACGAGCGTTTATTGGGCTCGCAAATTTTTGAATATCTTCTAAGGTAATTCTTGGCTGTCCTAATATTACCAAACGTTCTACAATGTTTCTTAACTCACGAATATTGCCACTAAAGTTTAATTTCTTAAATTCTTCTAGGGCTTGTGGCATAAAGTTTTTCCTGGTTAAGCCACCATCTTCACAAATTTCTTTTACAAATTTTTCTGCCAATAAAGGAATGTCATCGCGGCGCTCGTTGAGAGAGGGCACATGTATTAAGATTACACTTAAACGATGGTACAAGTCCATTCTAAAAGTACCCTTTTCAATTTCTTTCAAAAGGTTTTTATTGGTTGCCGCAATAACACGTACATCTACTTCAATGTCTTTTTCTCCGCCAACACGTGTAATTTTATTTTCTTGCAATGCACGTAATACCTTGGCTTGGGCAGATAAACTCATGTCTCCAACCTCATCCAAAAATATAGTGCCATTGTGTGCTTGTTCAAATTTACCAATGCGTTGTTTAATTGCAGAGGTAAAGGCGCCTTTTTCATGGCCAAACAATTCACTTTCTATTAATTCTGTTGGAATTGCCGCACAGTTTACCTCAATCAATGGGTTTTTTGAACGCAAACTTTTTTCATAAATCCAACGCGCTACTAATTCTTTACCAGTTCCATTTTCACCTGTAATCAATACCCTTGCGTCGGTTGGTGCAACCTTGTCAATGGTATCCATAATGTTTTTTATGGCCGGAGAATCGCCAATGATATCGCGTGTTTTCGAGGCTTTTCTACGTAATACCTTTGTTTCAATAACCAATTCCTTGCGGTCTATGGTATTACGTAAGGTAATTAGAAGTTTATTAAGGTCTGGTGGTTTAACAATAAAATCAAACGCACCTTTCTTTGTAGCTTCAACCGCCATTTCAACATTGCCATGACCAGAGATCATTACAAATGGAAGGTCTTCATCAATTTCTTTGGCTCTGGCTAAAACCGTCATACCATCCATTTTAGGCATTTTTACATCGCATAAAACGGCATCGTATTCTTCGTTTTCAATTTTTTGTAAGCCTTCTTCGCCATTGGCAGCCTCGTCTACTTGGTAACTTTCGTATTCTAAAATTTCACGAAGTGTATTGCGAATTGCTTTTTCGTCGTCTATTATTAAGATTCTGGCCATAACTTTATTTGCTTAGGTTTGTAAAAGTGAGGATTTTTACAATCAATTAATACTTTGTTGATATTTGGTTGATTTTTTATGGACAAGACAATAATTCAAACCGCCTTTGAAACCTTATTTGGGAAAACAGCTCAGATATATGGTATTCACCATATTGGTGGGGGAGAAATCAATCAAAATTATAAAATACTCTCAGATTTTGGGGTGTTTTTTGTAAAGGTTCAAAAGATAGATGGTCTTCCTAAATTGTTTGAAAAAGAACAATTGGCCATAAGAATCATTCGTAAAACCAATTCAATTGCTGCCGTAAATCCAATTGGTATTGTTGAAGTAAAAAACAAAAAAGTTTTCTTTTTAGATTTTGTTGAGTCTTCACCAAAAAGTTCAAATTACTGGGGAGATTTTGGATCGGCCATTGCCAAAATGCACCAAAATTCTTCAAATTTCTTTGGCTTTGAGGAGGATAATTACCTTGGAACCTATCTTCAAAAAAACAAACAAGCCAATCATTGGGGTAGTTTTTTTATAAAAAACAGGTTAATGCCTGCAGTTAAAGACGCCGCATCAAAAATGCTGCTTGGGTCCAATCACCTAAAAAGTTTTGAGAAGTTTTATGAATTGGCTGAATTTATTTTTACCCAAGAACAGCCCTCTTTATTGCATGGTAATTTATGGCATCACCATGTGCTAACAGGACTAGATGGAAATGCAATGCTATGCAATCCTTCAAGTTATTATGGACAGCGCGAAATGGATTTGGCCATGACAAAAATGTCTTCTGGTTTTGATAAGCAATTTTATGAAGCCTATGAAGCAGAATTCCCCTTGAAAGCAGATTGGGAAGTGCGTGTAGATTTTTGCCAAATGTATTATGATTTGGTTAACCTAAATCACTATGGTTTACCCTACCTATCTAATATTGAAAATAGGTTAAATAAGTGGGTTAAATAATACTTCTATTTAAATAGTTCAATTGCCTCTAGCGTATTCAGCAATAAACCAACACGGGTCATTGGACCTACACCACCTGGCACAGGAGTTATCCAACTGCTTTTTGGTGCTACCGATTCAAAATCAACGTCGCCTTTTAATTTAAATCCAGTTTTTGTGCTGCTGTCTTCAATGCGGGTGATACCTACATCCACAACCACCGCACCTTCTTTAATCATATCGCCTTTTAAAAATCCTGGAATGCCTAATGCGGCAATTACAATATCGGCCTGACGTGTAAATGAGGGCAAATCAATTGTTTTACTATGTACCACTGTTACGGTACAGTTTTTTTGAAGCATAAGCGCACTCATTGGCTTTCCAACGATATCACTTCTGCCAATAATCACACAATGTTTTCCGGTAGTTTCAATTTGATAATGTTCTAATAATTTAACAATCCCAAAAGGGGTAGCGGGTAAAAATGTTCTTAATCCTTTAAACATTAATCCAACATTCATTGGGTGAAAACCATCCACATCTTTTTTGTAACTGATGGTTTCAGTTATCTTCTTTTCATTGATATGTTTTGGCAATGGCAATTGCACTATTAGGCCATCAATGTCAGGATTTTCATTGATCTTAATAACTTCATTGATCAATTCTTCCTCTGTAATACTGGCATCAAACCTCAATACAGTTGAATCAAATCCAACTTCATGACAATCCTTTTCTTTTGCCGCAACATAGGTCATGCTAGCACCATCACCACCAACCAATATTGCCGCCAAATGAGGCGTTTTTTTTCCTGATGCTTTAATGAAATCAACTTTTTCTTTGATTTCAATTTTAATTTTTTTCGAAACTTCGTTTCCGTTTAGTAATTCCATAATTTTAGGCTTATACGGCAAATTGTTGCAAATGATGATCAAGATGTTTGTATTGTCCAAACCCATGTTGAGCAGGACTAAGATGTCCATAGAATGAACTTGGATGTGTGGTACATTTACCAGGCCCACCCATTGAAAATTCTTTTACTAAATTAATTAACCTATTTTTTGCTTTTTCAAACTCAATTGGATCGCTCACCAAAAGACTTTTAGCAGTGGCTAGGTTTTTCTTGTAAGGCGTGTCGTTATAATACAATGATTTAAACAAGGGACCTAAAATATATCCCAATAACATGCGAGGTTCCTTGGTTTTACCCGTTGCAAAATCTAAAGCAAGTGCACAATGCTCCATCGTTTGGGCAGCATTCATCTTGCCCCATTCTGCTGTTGAATCGGGTCTTAATTGGTTAATCCTATCCAATACTTCTGCTAAGGTTTCAATGTCGTAAAGGCTTTTCATTGTGCTTCGAAATAAAGGGTTGCCAAATAAATATAATATGACTTTTGTCTTTGATTTTTGCTTTAATCGAGTTTCAAAACGGCCATAAATGCAGATTGTGGTATTTCTACCGAGCCTACCTGGCGCATACGTTTTTTACCTTCTTTTTGCTTCTCAAGTAATTTTCTCTTACGTGAAATATCTCCTCCATAACACTTGGCTGTAACATCTTTTCTTAGTGCTTTCAATGTTTCACGGGCAATTACTTTTGCACCAATACTTGCCTGAATTGGAATTTCAAATTGGTGTCTTGGAATCAATTCTCTCAATTTTTCACAAATTCTTTTCCCAAAATCGTATGCACGATCTCTATGAATAATGGCAGAAAGAGCGTCAATATTATCTTTGTTTAAAAGAATATCAAGCTTTACCAAATCAGATTCAATATAGCCAATTGGATGGTAGTCAAATGAGGCATATCCTTTAGAAATGGTTTTTAATTTATCAAAAAAGTCAAAGACAACTTCTGCCAATGGCATATCAAACACCATCTCTACGCGGGTGGTGGTTAAATATTTTTGTTCTTTTAAAATACCACGTTTGCCTAAACATAATCCCATAATAGGACCAACATAGTCAACATGCGTAATGATTTGAGCCTTAATAAATGGTTCTTCTACATGGTCAATATAATTGGCATCAGGTAAATCACTTGGGTTGTTCACCACATTCATGACACCTTTTTTATCATAGCAATGGTAACTTACATTGGGTACGGTGGTAATTACTGTCATCTTAAACTCACGTTCCAATCTCTCTTGAATAATTTCCATATGCAACATACCCAAGAAACCACAACGGAAACCAAAACCCAATGCAGCAGATGATTCTGGTTCAAAGGTCAAGGATGCATCGTTAAGCTGTAATTTATACATGCTCTCACGTAATTCTTCAAAATCTTCGGTATCTACCGGATAAATACCCGCAAATACCATAGGCTTAACTTCCTCAAATCCTTTGATAGATTCTGCAGTTGGCTTATCTACATGGGTAATGGTATCACCCACTTTAACTTCTCTGGCTTCTTTAATTCCAGAAATAATATACCCTACATCACCAGCCGAAATTTGTGCACGCGGTTCTGGAGTTAAACCCAAAATACCAACTTCATCTGCCAAATACTCACTGTTATTTGACATAAATTTCACCTTATCGCCTTTTTTAATTACACCATCAATTACCCTAAAATAGGCAATAATTCCGCGGAAGGAATTAAACACAGAGTCAAAAATCAAAGCCTTTAAAGGTGCATTTATTTCACCTACTGGTGGCGGCACACGTTTAACAATTGCCTTTAAAATATCATGCACGCCTGCGCCTGTTTTTCCGCTCGCCCTTAAAATATCTTCATAATCACATCCAATCAAATCAATAATTTGATCACTTACTTCCTCAGGCATAGAATGCGGTAAGTCAATTTTATTGAGAATAGGAATGATCTCCAAACCTTGTTCAATGGCTAAATATAAATTGGATATGGTTTGCGCTTGAATACCTTGACTTGAATCTACAATTAACAACGCGCCATCACATGCAGCAATAGAACGTGAAACTTCATAACTAAAATCCACATGTCCTGGTGTATCAATGAGGTTAAGTTTATATTTTTTTCCATCTAAAGCATAATCCATTTGAATGGCATGGCTCTTAATGGTAATTCCTCGCTCGCGCTCCAAATCCATATTGTCAAGCAATTGGGCCTGCATATCCCGCACTGTGGTAGTGTTGGTATATTCTAATAACCTGTCAGCCAGCGTGCTTTTGCCATGATCAATATGGGCTATGATACAAAAATTTCTAATATGGTCCATTGGCGCGAAAGTACTTAAAATTCGGCTTATTATTTGTAAGTTTTTATTGGTTCGAACCAAAAATGGTGGATTGGCTTCTGATATTTCTCACTTCCTTATGGAATAGAAAAGGGAAAGCGCAATCCTAAGGCCGTTAAATTATCCTTAAGTAACTATAAATGAGGAAAACGGTGCTTCGCTTTTTTTTCTTATTTTCGCTCTATGATATTGGAAATATTCCTTCAAAATCCGCCGCTATGGTTGGTTTCGCCATTTGTGGCTTTACTTTTGTTAATTGCCACAGGACCAGTATTGTTCCCAAACTTTTGGCACCATTATTACAAGCATTTAAGCATTGGTTTGGGTTGTTTTGTGGCCCTTTATTATGTTTTTATAATAGGCAATTCAGTTTTGCCCATTGAAACATTGGCAGAATATGCTTCTTTTATTAGCTTACTTACCATCTTATATATTGCCAGTGGTGGCATTTTTTTATTTGTAGATGTTGAATCAAAAGCCTGGGTAAATATTTTGTTTTTATTCTTGGCTGCCATATTTACAAACATAATTGGAACCACAGGCGCCTCTGTATTGTTTATTCGCCCTTTTATGCGCATAAACCGTTACAGACTAAAGCCTTACCATATCATATTTTTCATTTTTATTATTTCCAATGTGGGTGGTTCGCTCACCCCAATTGGTGATCCGCCTCTCTTTATGGGATTCTTGAAAGGAGTTCCTTTTACCTGGACCATCACCCACCTTTGGGCACCATGGTTGGTGGCTATCAGTAGCCTTTTGCTTATTTTTTATTTTTTCGAAAAACGCAATAACACTTTGGATGAAGTAGATGTTAGTGCTCATTATACCAATAAAATAATCATTAGTGGTAAGCGCAATTTTATTTGGCTCTTTTTAGGTGTGGCAACTGTTTTTCTCGATCCTAATATTTTTGACACCTTACCATACATTGCTTTCCATGGAAAGAAAATTTCTTTTTTAAGAGAATTGATCCAACTCAGTGCTTCTTTTTTCTGTTTCCGATATGCCAATAAAAATGCCCTTAAAGGAAACAATTTTGATTTTGATGCCATCAAAGAAGTTGCCTTCCTATTTATTGGTATCTTCCTTTGCATGATGCCGGCCCTACAATCGCTAGAAGCTTTTGCAGCAGCGCAGGGTGGAGGTTTAGTGCTTACGCCAAGTCTTATTTACTTTGGAAGTGGTTTCTTTAGCAGCGTTTTAGACAATGCTCCCACTTATTTAAATGTGATGGCCTTGATACTTTCTAGTGAAAATTTAAGTCTAAATTCAATAGCCAATGTGCATCAGTTTATGCAAACCGATGGCGTTTTGCTCCTGCGCGCTTTATCAGTTGGGGCAGTGTTTTTTGGGGCAATGACCTATATTGGTAATGGTCCAAATTTTATGGTTAAAGCCATTGCAGAGCAAACCGGTGTAAAAATGCCAAATTTTGGGAAATACATTTGGCGCTATAGTTTACCAATTCTATTGCCAGTATTGCTTCTCGTTTGTTTGCTGTTTTTTATTTAGTTTAATTTGTACCCTATTTATGTTAAACGGAAAGAAAATAGTAGTAGTTCTGCCAGCCTATAATGCCGCTAGAACCCTTGAGAAAACCTACCAAGAAATACCATTCGATATTGTAGACGATGTAATTCTAGTAGATGATGCAAGTAAAGACGATACCTCTGAATTGGGTCGTAAGATTGGCATTAAGCATGTAATTAAGCACCAACAAAACAAAGGCTATGGTGGCAACCAAAAAACTTGCTACCAAAAAGCATTGGAACTCAATGCAGATATAGTAATTATGTTGCATCCCGATTACCAATATACGCCAAAGCTTATTATGGCAATGAGCAGTATTATTGCCTTTGATGTTTACCCAGTTGTTTTTGGTTCACGTATCCTTGGTAAAGGCGCATTAAATGGTGGAATGCCAATGTATAAATACATTTTCAACCGCATGCTTACCTTGTTCCAAAATGTTTTAATGGGACAAAAATTATCTGAATACCACACCGGTTATAGAGCTTATAGTGCAAAGGTTCTTAATGATGTACCTTTTCATTTGTGCAGTGATGATTTTGTTTTTGATAATGAAATCTGTGCGCAAATTTTCATGAAAGGTTATGAGATTGCAGAAGTGACTTGTCCTACGAAATATTTTGAGGAAGCGTCCTCAATTAATTTTAGGAGAAGCAGCATTTATGGCTTAGGCGTGCTTAGAACCAGTATTTTATACCGTTTGAAAAAATGGGGTATTGCTACCCATAGAATCTATAAATAGATTATTATTTTCTTGCTAAAGAAACCTTTACCATGGTTTTGTCCCAATGGAAAACCAAATTGAAATTTCCTGATGAATCTTTTTGTTCAAAGCTAATTTCAAATTGTTCTTGGAAACTAGCCTCGTTGTCTGCAGCAACCTCCGTTCTTAATACGTCGGTTTCTATATTTGCCTCCTGTGCACCCCAACGGTCCCACTCCTTGTTAATGCATACAGTCCATTTATCATGACCCGGATAGGCATACATGGCATATTTTCCTGGCGCTAATTCTTTATCGTGGAAGAAAATGGTTTGATTGGTTTCTATGGTGGTGGCTTCATTTGCTCCCAAGCGCCAATACTTGCCAAATGGCTGCAATGCACCTGCTTCTTCTTCTCCAAAAATGATACGACCCTTGGCAAAAGGCCTGCAATAATTCACCTTTATTTGTAAATCATTGTCTTTAAATTCTGCTGTTGCAGCCGGACTATGTTTCTTTGTATCCTTTTTGAACCAATTGAAAAACAGTAGCAAACCAATTACAATAACACCAGTTATTATTAAAACCTTTTTTAACATATTTTATCCGATTGACAATCAAACATACTAATAATAATTTTATTTAGGATAAATTTTTGAGGTAGCTTATTTCCTCCTCGTTTAACGACCTTATTTCTCCTTCACCTAAATTGCCCAATTCTATTTCACCAATTTTTGTTCTTTTAAGACTTACTACATAGTTACCCAAGGCAAAACACATTCTTCTAATTTGTCTGTTCATGCCTTGTTCAAGGATAATTGTAAAGTTTAATAAGTCTTTAGCTTCTAGGGTGCATGGTAAAGTTTTCTTACCTAAAATTTCAACCCCTTCAGCCATATCTTTCAAGAAGTTTTCTTGCATCTCCTTTTCTAAACCAACCTCATAAACCTTCTTTATTTTTCTTTGGGGTTGAATAATTTTATTGTACAAATGGCCATCATTGGTTAAAAGCAACAAACCTTCGGAAGCCTTGTCCAATCTGCCTGCATAAAACAGGTTGTTGGGTATTTTACCTGTTAATGAATCGGTGATTTCAACATTTAAGGTACATTCAATGCCTTTGGGTTTATGGTAGGCAAAGTATTGGAATTCGGAAGGGTTTTGTATAAAAATATCCTTTAACTTAAGCGATTGGTAAGGGCCCACTAAATCGTTTTCATTCGTTGCTTGGCCATCTAAATATATCTCGCCATTTGCCAAGGCTTCTTTCACTTGGTTATGACTAATTTTTAGCTTTTTTACAACTAAATATATAATACGGTTGCGGTAATTCAAATGGATTTAATTTTCTTCTGTATAATAAATTTTATAGAATTTTCTACCGTCAGTCTCAGTGCCTTTTTCTATCAAATTTTTATTGCCATGAATATAGATATGAAAATTCTTATCTAATTTTAAAACACTTTTAAATACACGTGCCTGCTTCTTCACTGCTTGGTCCGAAATATCAAAGCCATCCCTAATTTCAATGTCTAATTCTTCTTCAGCTTGCTTTTGATAATCCTTAAATGAAGTGATTAAACCTTCATGATCACCAAAAACGGTCTTAGAAAAATCTTGCTGATCAAAACGTTCATTTTCTTTAAAATAGGCAACAGAGCGGTTCAGTAAATCTATTTGGTCTGCTTTACTTACCTCAAATTCTTCTTTTAATTGCTTTGTTACAAAATCTTTGGTTACACTCAGAAAGTTTTCTGTAAAATGGAAATTATCACTGCAGGGTTTAATTTTTAAAAATTGATCCCTCCAATACAATGCCTCCGCACTTTTATTTACACGATCTACAGCACAAACCTTAAATCCTTTTTCAGCATCAATATTGATAATCAAACAACCTTTGTCTAGCTTATCAATAGGGGTTCCTGTGTCGTAATTTACACTAAAACCAGTTCCCGCTCTTTGCATTTTTATAAAGTGGTCCTTGGTTTCGGCCTTAAATAAGCCAATGGCCTGAACCAAATTGCCTTCGTATTGTAAGTCCTTAAATTGTGCCACATAAAAATCACCAGATTTAATATTTGGATGCAATGCCGTTTCATATAGGTGTTTAGCCAAATGAATACTTTGTATATGAAAACTTCCTTCTTGCTCAAAACACTGTTTTGCGTAGTGGTATACTGGATTTAGCTCATGGTCGTCGTTGCTAAAACTCAAATGAAAATACTCTGGTTGGTGAAAGGGTTTTAGGAAATATTGCAACAAAAGTTCCTCTAATTTCTCATCCTTATTTGCAATAGTTTCTTTAGAAACAATAATGGGTTCGCCATTGGTTTTATTGCCAATTTGGTGAACAGAAACAGCACTCAGCGTAAGTAAGGAGAAATCTAACATGACTAATTTTTCTCGAAAAATAAGGATTAGGAAAGGCATTCTCCCAATTTATTTTTTTAAGTTAAATGGAAATCAGGCCTTTGGAGCAATAGGCAATTCAATTCATATTGATTAACTTGCAGCCCTATGCAAATGATAGAATTTACCACAGCCGCCAAAGAGGCCATTGCACACTACCAACAAACGCTCCAAATTCCTGCAGATTATTTCTTGCGTGTTGGTATTCGTCAGAAAAATTCACAAGACAAAGGTTTGCTTATTGGTTTCGATGCCAAATCCGATAAGGACCGTTCTATGAATATAGATGGCATTGAAGTTATTTACAATGCGGGTCAAATTTTCTTTTTTGCTGGAATGATTATTGACTACCAAGAACAAAATGGCCGAAAAGGATTTAAATTCCTTGAAAAGGCAAAAATAGCAGCAGTTTAAGCACTATGACATTTACCGAGAACATAAAAATTGCTTTAAATTCCATCAATGGAAATAGATTAAGAGCTACCATTACGGCCTTAATTATTTCAATTGGAATTATGGCTTTGGTTGGTATCCTTACGGCCATTGATGGCATCAAAGCGGGTATCAACAATTCGTTCTCAAGCATGGGGGCTAATACTTTTAATATTAAAAATAGGGGACAAGGTATTCGTTTTTCTGGTGGCGGTCGTGGCAGTAAAAAATTTAAAGCCATCTCTAAATCTGAAGCCGACAAATTTGTTGCCGAATTCAAATTCCCTTCAACCACCTCTTTGTCTGTTAATGCCAGTTTTGCCAGCACGGTAAAATACCAAAGTGCTAAAACAGATCCCAATATTATGGTAATGGGTGGCGATGTTAACTACCTCAATGTAGCTGGATACGATATAGAACAGGGGAGGAATTTCTCAGAAAAAGAAGTTGTTTCTGCCTCCAATGTTGTAATTCTAGGAACCGAAATAAAAAATAAGTTATTTCCTAATACCAATCCATTGGGTGAAAGTGTTTTTATAGGAGGAGCAAAATTTCGTGTGATTGCATTCCTCAAATCAAAAGGCTCAAGTATGGGATTTGGTGGCGATAGGCTTGTTATTGTGCCGATCCAAAACGCCTACCAAACCTTCTCTATGCCCAATATGAGTAGCGTAATTACCGTTGCAGTAAAGGATGTTTCTACCATCGATTTTGCTGTGGAAGAAGCAACAAGTTTGTTTAGAAAAATTAGAAAAATTCCTGTTCGTGGCGAAGAAAATTTTAGCATCATGAAAGCAGATAATGTTGCCAAAGAATTAATCAGCAACTTGAGTTATGTAACAATAGCTGCTACGGTAATTGGATTTATTACCTTGTTGGGAGCTGCTATAGGTTTAATGAATATTATGCTGGTTTCCGTTTCAGAACGAACACGAGAAATTGGTATCAGAAAAGCCATTGGTGCCACCCAAAAAGTGATTCGCCAACAATTCTTGTTTGAGGCAGTTGTTATTTGTCAAATTGGTGGTATCGGAGGAATTATTTTTGGAATTATTATCGGAAATATAGTTACCTCCTTGGTGGGTGTTGGCTTTATTATCCCCTGGCTTTGGATGTTAAGCGGCATTACGCTTTGTGTTATTGTTGGTTTGGCTTCCGGTCTATATCCAGCCATCAAAGCAAGTAAACTTGATCCTATTGAAGCTTTGCGCTTCGAATAAAATTATATGGAAAAAAATTTAGCTCAATTTAGTGAAACCTATTCCCAAGGATTATGGATTGCTTCATTCATTTTTCTTGCCGTTGCCTTGCTGCGTTTGTTTTCGGTATTAAAAACAAAATCCTCTCGTCATTGGATCCATCCTGCCAAAACGGGTTGGTTTGTAATAGCCATTAAATTATTATTCTTTGTGGGTTTGCTGGCCTTCCTTGCAGACATTCCTATTTGGTTTTTTACCGTTGCGCAGTTTCGTCCAATTGCACCCAAATTACCTTATTGGTTTTTTATTTTTGTAATGGTTTATATTACCGTTCAGGAAATGATATTATCACTCACTGCCTCGCAAGCATTGGTGGATGGCTTTGTTAAAAGAATGGTTTTTTTCTTAATCAGTGTCTTTTGCAGTTTCTCTTTCATTTTAGCAGCATTTATTGTTCCTACAACTTATACCTACCCTGCAAAAGAAGAATGTGTAATGCTCAATTTGCCAGTTAAAGGAACATGGCTGGCAATGCATGCTGGTAAAGAAAAATGGGTAAATTACCACAGTAATTATGCGCCACAACGTTTTGCAATTGATATGGTAAAACTCAATGAGAATGGCCAGTTTTTTAATAACAATGGAGAAGATAGCAGTGATTTTATTTCTTTTGGTGATTCTGTTTTTGCACCCTGCCAAGCTGTAGTAATAAAAATGGTAGATGGTTTCCCAACACAAAAAATCTATGCAGGAGAAGATAGCATTAACCCTGCTGGTAATTATATTTCTTTGAAATTATCCGACAATCAATTCTTGTTTTTAGCACACCTAAAAGCAAACAGTTTTGCTGTAAAAATGGGAGATACACTTCGTTCTGGGCAGTTCATTGCCTTCAGTGGCAACAGCGGAAACAGCAGTTTCCCGCACCTGCACATGCATTTACAAAATAAAAGCACTATCAATGATACTTTGAGCACAGGATTGCCTTTTAGGTTTAATTCAATTGAAAGAAAACGTATTTTTTCTTGGGAGAAATTAGAAAACACCTGGCTCATTCGCAACGATCAATTTAGAAATTAATATGCAAAGTTTACTACTCTGGCCAGTATTAAATGAAGTAAGTATTATTGGCCTCACGTTTGCTTTTTTAAGTGTTGTTTTCTTTTTTTTCTACGTGAAAGGAAAGTTCAAAAAAACAGCTACCGTTAAAGCGTATAGTGTCTTGTTTTTCGCCTTTACTTTTTATGGTATCGCTGCATTTTCTTTTGTATTCCTAAATGCCTTAAACACATTTTTTAATTTAGACCAATTTTTCCTTAACTCCTATTGGTGGTTTTTGCCTTTTTCTTTAAGCTTCTCCTTATTTGGGGCCATTATAGCCTTTCTGCTTTATATTATAGGACAAAAACTTTTTAAAGAATTTGTTTTTAAAGCAATGAATTTAAGCTTGCTTATTCTCCTACCATCCTTGGTTTATTATATGTTTTTATGGCCTTTTCTAAGTATAACCAGTATAGTTATTCCAAGTGCAAACAAGCATGTTGGCCAAATTGAAATAAATGTAAATGGATTTGAATTGCGCTTCTACAATGCTGGAAAGAATTACAATCCAGCCGTGCCTTCAGAATTATTTGATTCTTTATCCATCTCAAAAAAAGAGAATAACCGCATATTATTTGTAAACAATGCCAATGGGTTTTCTTATGAGCACCAAATTCCTTTAAATGGGATATCTCAACTTTATGTAGCACCAAGCAAATGGAATAAACAACTTGCAGTGTTGGCCTTAAGCCCAGCAATTGTTGGCAATTCTGTATTAATTGTTTGTGATTCTATGGGTACAAAAATCTATCAAAATAAATTTGATGAATCTATCAATAGAATGAGCATCAGTGAAGATGGGAATTATTTGCTACTTCAAAAAAACAATGAAATGGATAGTTTGGTTTTTTATGCTTGCCTGCAATTAAAACCTTAAGGGTTTACTATAAACGCATCAGATGCTATGCCATCTGCAAAGAATTTTCCATCTTTACTCAATAGCAAAGAATTTTCATTAGCAAGTAATTTTCCGCTAGCGATGTGCTTTGCTAAATCCTTTTTTATTTGCGCGCTTTTTTCGATCCCAAACCTTTTTTCAATCATTGCCAGATCAATACCCCACATGGTGCGCAGCCCTGTCATAACATACTCATTAAACTGATCAGCTAAACTTAAGTTTTCTGTTTCCAATGGCAATTCGTTTTTTTCTATACTGCGCATATACTGCTGGTTATTGCTAATATTCCACATGCGTTGCCCAGGAAAAAAACTATGCGCACCCGGACCAACACCTAAATAGCTTTCATTATTCCAGTAATTGGTATTATGCAAGGCAAAGGCTCCCGCTTTTCCAAAATTAGAAATTTCATATTGTAGAAATCCATTGGCTGCACTCATGCTTTGTAAGGTATTGAATTGAGCCGAACTGCTTTCTTCTTTAGGCATGCTCATTTTCTCCTTCTTTAACAATTTGCCAAAAACAGTATTGGGCTCTAGTGTTAAACAATAGCTCGATAAATGATCAATTTCTAATGAAAATGCTTTGTTCAAATTATTTTCCCATGTGTGCATTTCCATTCCAGGAATACCATAAATCAAATCTATACTAATTCTGTTAATGCCAATAGATTGGGCTTTTTGCACACTTGTGATGGCTTCTGCTGCCGTATGCGCCCTGTTCATATATTTCAAATGAACATCTTCAAAACTTTGTATGCCAATACTCAACCTATCTACAGGTGTATGTTTGAGCCAATTTAAGAACTTATCTGATAAATCGTCTGGATTGGCCTCAAGGGTAAATTCCTTTAGGTGCTCAATATTGTAATGTTGGGTTATTGCTTCGTAAATGGTATAAAACTCACTTTCACTTAACAAACTTGGAGTACCTCCGCCAAAGTAAATGGTATCTATGGTTTCACCCGCAAGACTGTCTTTCCTTAAAAATAATTCTTTTGCAATTGCTGCTACAAGCTTTTCTTTGTAGGAGAGGAGCGTGCTAAAGTGGAAATTACAATAGTAACAAGCCTGTTTGCAAAATGGAATATGTATGTAAATGCCTGCCATGGGTATCTTGCGAATTACGCTTGCAATCTTTGAGTTTCCAAAACGTTTCAAATAATAATTGAAAAGACTGTTTACCATATCCATTTTAATTTGCCTGGCAATTGGTGCACAGGCTCAAAAAATGTATACACCCATTTGTAAGCTTATCCCTGCCAATGCCAATTTAGAGAAACAGCTTTTTAACCTTCCCAAATCAGATAGTTTAAACCTCGAAAAAATCAAGAATGAAATCTTGTTGAGGTGCTACCAAGCTTCCTTCTTAACAGCAAATATTTCTCATGAAAATTTCCAAGGAGATTCGCTTGTTATTTCGGTTCGAACCGGCCCCGTTTTTCTATTAAAAGAATTGAGAATGGGCAATGTTCCTTTGGAGTGGCAAGGGGCTTTAGGTTTTCATTTTAATAATTCTCAGCCTAAACCCATTAACCCCAAACAACTTTATTTTGGTTTGAACCAATTATTAGTGCACGCTGAAAACAATGGTTTCCCTTTTGCCACTGTGTGCCTTGATAGCTTTGCTATTGATTCAACAGGCATCATTGCTTCCATTCATTTACAACAAAACCAATTGATTTTTTTTGATAGCCTTGATTTTGGTGGTACAGCCAACATCCAAAAAAGATTTTTGCAGAATTATGCCAACATTAAACCTGGCATGTTATACCAAGAAGACCTGCTTAAAAATTTGGATGCAAGATTGAGTGAATTGCCATACTTGCAGGTTGCTCAGCCGCTGGGTGTTTATTTTTATGGGAACAAAGCAAAACCATACTTGTACATTAACAAACGCAAAGCATCCAGTTTTGATGGTGTAGTAGGCTTTGCGCCCAACAGCAGTTTAAACAACAAATTGGTACTTACGGGTGATTTAAATTTAAAACTTATTAACCTGTTTGGGTCGGGCAAAAATTTTGAGATGACTTACCGAGGTTTCCTAAATAATAGCCAAGATTTACAACTTAAAATGAATTGGCCCTATTTCTTGGGTTCTAAACTTGGTATTGACTATACCTTTAAATTGATGAAGTTTGATACTACTTGGTTGGAGCTTTATAACGATATTGGTTTACAATACCGTTTTACCGGTAACAATTACCTCAAGGTTTATGTACAATCTCAATCTATACAGGTACTTTCTATAGATACCCAATTTGTAATTAACAATAAAAAATTACCGATTGTAAATGATGTAAAAAACAATATTTACGGTTTGGCTATTCGTAAATCTACCTTAGACTATTTTTTTAACCCGCAAAAAGGATTTTTAATTGAATTGGAAGCAGGAGCGGGAAGCAAACAAATCATTAGAAATTCAACCATAGCCGAACTCAAACTTCAAAATAATGGCCAAACCTATTCAATTTATGATTCAGTTAAACTAAACAGCCTGCAATACAAATGCCAGGGTAATTTAATGTTGTTTACAAAAGTAGCCTCCCATTTTGTGCTACTTACACAAGCCCGCGGCGCCATTGTGGCAAATGAAAGCCTGTTTTTAAACGAACTTTTCCGCATTGGTGGATTAAAAACGCTCAAGGGTTTTGATGAACAAAGTATTTTCGCAAATAAGTTTATCATTGCAAACCTTGAATTGCGTTACCTGTTTCAAAAAAATTCAAGCTTCTTGGTTTTTTGGAATGGCGCATACTACAAAAATGAAGTACGCTTACCTCAAGTGAGTGATAAACCATGGGGAGTAGGGGCAGGTATGAACATTGAAACCAATGCGGGTGTTTTTTCTTTGTATTATGCAATGGGCAGTCAAAAAGGTAATTCACTTGAAATTCAAAGTGCCAAAATTCATTTTGGTTTTGTGAGTTTCTTTTAAAGAATAAAATGAAAAGAAGGATATTTTTTATGTGGTTTTTGTTGCTCCAAGTAATGCTTGTTTCAGGCAAGGACTCGTTGCAACGCGCTCAGGTAAAAGATACCTTGTTGGTTCGAACCGATAGCAGCACCGCAGTGATTGCCAAAAGTCCACAAAATTTATTCGATAGTTTAAAGCATCCTGAAATGATGCGCAACTTCTTTTTCATTAATGAACAAATTCATGGTACGGCCATACAATTTCACAATGCAGATCAAGTGCGCG
>CANFSD010000007.1 GCA_947449515.1 Bacteroidota bacterium | reverse complement strand
AGATAATTAATAACCTAAAACAAGCATAATTCTAAAATGGCTACAAACACTTTAAGCACTGAGAAAAAGTTTACATGGGGTGGTGGTAAATCACCATTTAATGTAAGCTATGGAAAGTTGATGATGTGGATCTTCTTACTTTCTGATGCCTTTACATTTTCATCCCTGCTGATTGCGTATGGATTTATCCGCTACAGCTTTCAATCTCCTATTGCAAACAATATTGTAAAACCACTTGCAGAAGTTGGTCATAATTTTGTTGAGCAAATGCAGGAAGCTGGCTTGTTCTTACAAGACCATTGGCCTTCTCCAGAATTGGTGTTTAACCATTTCCCTTTCATTCATGGTATTCACTTACCATTGTTCTTTGTAAGTTTAATGACTTTCATTTTGATCTTCAGTTCTGTAACCATGGTATTGGCGGTAGAAGCTGGTCACCGCATGGCTAAAGGTGAAGTTGCAAAATATATGTTACTAACCATTATTGGTGGTGCTATGTTCTTGGGCTGCCAAGCTTGGGAGTGGACAACCTTTATTGGTGAAGGAGCACGTTTATATGGCAATCCTTATGGTCCTAGATCTTTTGCGGCCTTGTTCTTTATTGTAACAGGTTTCCACGGATTTCACGTATTTTCTGGTGTTATGTTAAACGTAATTATTTACATCAATGTATTAAATGGCACTTACGAAAAAAGAGGTCATTATGAAATGGTTGAAAAAGTTGGTTTATACTGGCACTTTGTAGATTTAGTTTGGGTATTTGTATTTACCTTTTTCTACCTTATTTGATTTATTATATAACTTAAAAATATTGTAAAATGGAACACATAGAACATATTGAGCATACAGAATCTCCTAAAGACATGAAAGCGCAAATCTGGAAAACATTCTGGATTCTATTTGCCTTCACTGTTATTGATATTGTATTATACTTCTTCTTAATTTCATACCACTCAATGATAAAAAACTGGTTGTTTATTGTCTTGGGTATTGTTAAAGCATACTACATTGTAGGTGTTTTCATGCACATGAAATTTGAGAGAAAAACTTTAATGTATAGCATTATACTTCCAATGGTATTTGTTATTTTCTTAGTAACCTTAATGATTATTGAAGGTGACTACACCAACATTTTAAGGTGGATTAAATAATGAAAAGAAAAGGATTTTGGATAGCAACCGGACTACTTGTAGTTCCGGTTGTTGTTTTTTATATACTTAACGCCGGCACCATGAATTTCAAAACCTTGCCAATTTATGGTGAGCGTATTGCCCCTGATGGTGTTAAACAATTGGATACCATTTACTACCAAGTTCCTAGCTTTGAAGTAACAGATCAAGATGGAAAAACAGTAAAATCAAGTGACCTAAATAACAGCATTGTAATAGCCAATTTCTTTTTTGCCAATTGCAAGGATGTTTGCCCAACCATGAACAGAAGGTTGGCTCAGGTATACGATAAATATAAAGAGTTTTCTGAGGTGCAATTTTTATCTATTACAGTAGACCCTGAAAACGACTCGGTTTCTGTGTTAAATAAATATGCAGAAAAGTACAAGGCCGATTCTAAGATTTGGCATTTTGTAAGAGCCGAAAAAACGGAACTGTTTAAAATTGGCCAAGGTTTTTTATTGCCCATCAATGTTGAAGAAAAAACAATTGACCATAGTCAGCAGTTTATATTATTAGACAAATCAAAAAGAATACGTGGCAGTTATGATAGTTTCAGCGACGTAGAAATAAAGCGTTTAGAAGAAGATATTAAAGTATTATTATATGAGTACCACCACCCAGGAAAATAAGGACAAGAACTTTTTTAGACTTGCAATGGGCCTATCTGTTGTAGTTTTTATTGCAGTAGTTGTTTTAAACAGAAAGGTTCTTCCTACACCGGCAGAATTGCCTTCATGGACATTTGTTTTACCATTGATCAATGCCATTATCAATGGTACTTGTTCTTTGCTTTTGGTAATGAGCTTATACTTTATTAAAAAGAAGGATATTCAAAGTCATAAAACCATTAATCTAGCTGCTTTTATCTTAAGCAGTTTATTCTTGGTAAGCTATGTGTTGTTTCATTGGTTAGCGCCAGAAACCCACTATCCGGAAGCAGCCCCTATGCGTAGCCTTTACTTTTTTATTTTAATTACCCATATTATTTTGGCAGCTATTGTATTGCCTTTGGTTTTAATTAGCTTTTATAGAGGTATTCAAATGCAGGTAGCTTTACATAAAAAAATAGTACGCTTTGCCTATCCTATTTGGTTATATGTAACCATTACAGGGGTAATTGTCTATTTTATGATTAGTCCGTATTACCCAATCTAATCGCTTACACTTATATTTGTGCCATGACCAAAAAGAGAAATCTTTTCTTGATTCTACTGTTATCTTGCTTACTTCTTGGGAATTTCTCTGCCAAAGCACAATGTGCCATGTGTAAGAGTAATATAGAAAAAGCACGCGAAGACGGAGGTACACAAGTTGGCAATACCCTAAACAATGGCATCCTATACTTACTGGTTTTGCCTTATGCCATAGCAGGGGTATTTGGTTTTATTTATTATAAAAAATACAAGGCTAAACAATTGGCAGAAAAATTAGCCACAACACAAGAATAATATGTGCGATCAATACGAACCATCCAAAGCACTCGCAATTGCTAAATGTAAATGTCCGCAATGCCAAAGTGGCAAGATGTTTAATTACCCTTTTTGGAATTTGAACAAATTCACAGAAATGGATACCAATTGCAAGGTTTGTGATTTGAAATACGAAGTTGAACCGGGCTTTTTCTGGGGAGCCATGTATGTAAGTTATTTTCTTACAGTTGGCCTTATGTTGGTGTTAGGAGGTTTTATTCTTTGGGTAAGCAACGGCAAAGCAGATTTTTGGGATTATGTAATTCCCATCATCAGTTCGCTCATTTTAATATCACCACTTACCTATCGTTTTGCAAGGGTGTTTATGATTTACTTCTTCTCCCCTATTCAATTTAATCCAGATTTAGCAAAAAAATAAGCCATGCCAAAGGCCATCTTATTTTATGATGGACATTGCGCTTTGTGCAATTTTTTCGTTCGCCTTGTCATTCGGTTCGAACCGAAACAAAGCATTTATTTTGCCGCCCTGCAAAGCAATTTTGCTAAGGATTTATTGGCCAATCAAAATGTATCTATGCAGATTGATTCCATTGTGTTTTACGAAAAGGAAAACTATTACACCTACCATGTTGCCATCTTTAAAATATTGGCACATTTAAGCTACCCTTGGAAGGCTTTAAGTATATTTAAGGTTTTACCCGAACCTGTTTTAAAATCTCTCTACAAATGGGTTGCAAAAAACAGGTTTAAGTTCAAAAAACGATTAGATATTTGTCCTGTTCCGGATGAAAAAATAAAGAGCAGGTTTATATTTTAATTAATGATGCAGGCCTATAGAAATAACTGCGGCCAAGCAAATTCCAATTAGAACCGCACTAATTTTTTGTTTACTGAAATGATGTTGCTCACTGTTTTCAAACAAAATGGTAGTAGAAATATGCAGGAAGGTTCCAATAACAAAGGCCATAAAATAATTAAAAAATTCTTCGTTAATACTGTTGCGTAAATAGAGGCTCAAAGCGGCACCCAGCAGAGCCATTCCGCCATAAACAAAGGTAATTTTACGCAAGGTAGTTGTTTCTAATTTTATTCCTTTTAAGATACTTATTAAGGCAAAAGCCGCTGGAACTTCATGAATAATGATACCAAAAAGCAAGGAATAAAAGCTGGTATTTTCTGAAACCCATAGCGCCCCCAATGGTATGCCTTCCGTAAAAGAATGAAGGCTCATTGAAGCAACTATACCAATAGGAATAATATTTGATTTAAGGTGATGGTGCACATGCATATGACCATGCTCTATTCCCTCCGAATATTTCTCTAAAAATATTTGAAAGAAAAATCCTGCCAAAACCAATAAACCTTTATACGGATCAAAACTTTGAAATACTTCTGGAATTAAATTTAAAATGGTAACACCCAAAAGATATGCCCCAGCAAATGCCAAAAACCAATTTAATTGGCGCTCATATTTCTTGCTACTTCTTATAGCTAAAAATCCGCCAAGCAGTGGCCCAAGAGGCAATAATAAAAACCAGAAATAACTCATATAGAAAGTTTAATAAACTTATTTACGTAGCGAGAAAAACTTATCCCAAATAAACTACCAACTACTGCGCCAACTGTAACATCTAAGGGATAATGAACACCCACATATACTTGCGAAAATGCAATGAGGAAAGCCCAAAATAAAAGTATTGGCAACACCCATTTGGTGCTTTTAAAAAAATAGGAGATAAAAACTGCCAAGGCAAAATGATTGGTGGCATGGGCCGAAATAAAGCTATACCCTGCGCAACTACTTATTAAATGCCTTGTTATTCCTGCTAAATTTGGCTCAACACAAGGACGCAATCGCATAAAAGTATTTTTCACCAAATTGGCACTAAATTGATCGCTGGCCAAAACCATTAGCCCCACCGCTAAAATTATTTTCCAAGATTCCTTTTTGAATTTTTTAATTAAGACAAACAAAAAGAACGCATACAAAGGATACCAGATTTCTTGGGTTCTAATTATTGGGCATAGCGCATCAAACAAAGGATTTGCCAAACCATTGTTTACCGCAATAAATGCACTTCTATCCCAATTTAATAAACTACTTAACATCTTTACGTTGGGCTATTAAAATTAACCTGTCGCTGGAATGAATATCAAATGAGCTAAAATCATAGGCGCCATAAGTATGCAATAATTCAAAGCCGGTTCGAACCAACAATGCTTCAAAATCTTGCAAGCGGAGGGCCTGCACTTTTTCTTCGAAACGGTGTGTCTCACTTTGGTGATGGACGTCTATGGTCTTTACAATCTGGCCATCCTCAAAACGCCTTTTCAATTGAAACAATACGCCTTCATTTTCCTTTTCCTCCTCCGCAACCAAAGTTTGTAAAACCTTATCGGCATTAAAGAAGTCTATGAGCAACATGCCATTGGGTTTGAGTACTTTTTTAATTTCAAGCAACACTTTTTCATCGGTTGCTAAATCATCAAAATAAGCAAAGCTGGTAAAAAGGTTGAGCGCATAATCAAAAGGTCCAGCTACACTCAATGAACGCAAATCTGATACTTCAAATTTTAGGCTTTCATTTTCAAATTCCTTGGCCAGTGAAATACTGTGTTTTGACAAATCAACGCCGGTAACATCAAAGCCTAAGGAATTAAGAAATATACTGTGACGACCTTTACCACAGGCCAAATCAACCATTTTTGCTTGCGCTGGTGGATTAAATTTGTGAACAAAATTTCGCAAAAAGAACTCAGCCTCCTGCATGTCTCTATGCCCATATAAAATATGGTAATAAGGAGAATCAAACCAATCTTCAAACCATTCTTTTTGCTTACTCATTGCTGGTACAAATTTAGCCAATTAAGCCATATAGACAAAAGAGTTTTCACCTGTTACAGTAGGGGTTAATGCTGATTAACATTGTAAAAAAGGAAGGAAATAGGCAATAAACACTAAAAATATACGTATTTCGCAGTAATGCCTAAACTACTCAAGATACTTGTCCTACTGCTAATTTGCCAAAGCGTTGCCAAAGCGCAAACCGGAAAAATTTATGGTACACTCATAGATACCGTGAATTATAAATCTATGGCCTATTCAAGTGTAAGCCTAATTAGAAAAGATTCTGTATTGGTTCGAACCCAATTTACCAATCAAAAAAGCAGTTTTAGTTTGGAGAATATTGTTGCAGATACTTACAGAATTTTAATTACACGTCCGAGTTATGCAGATTATGAAGAAGACATTATTCTTCATGTAATGGAAGAAAAAAACTTGGGAAATATTGCCCTCATTTCAAAAGAAAATTTACTCAAGGAGGTTTTAATTAAAGACCGAACAGCCATTAAAATAAAGGGCGATACAACAGAATTCTTGGTAGATTCTTTTTTAACCAATAAGAATTCAAACATAGAAGACCTACTCAAAAAACTACCTGGTATACAAGTTGACAAAAATGGAAAAATAACGGCACAAGGCCAGGAAGTAAAGAAAGTATTGGTAGATGGGGAAGAGTTTTTTGGGAACGACCCAACCGTTGCTACGCGAAACCTAAAAGCCGAAAACGTAGAGACTGTGCAGGTATTTGACAAAAAAAGCGAGCAAGCAGCCTTCACCGGAATTGAAGATGGCACCAAAGAAAAAACAATTAACCTCACTTTAAAAGAAGCCGCCAAGAAAGGTTACTTCGGAAAAGTGAAAGGGGGAATAGGTTCTAAACTCGATAACCAAATAAGTGGGGTGAAGAGCAATATTGGGCAAGAAAACAGGTTTGAAAACGAGTTTATGTATAACAATTTTAAAGGCAAGCGAAAATTGTCTGTCTTTTCAACTGTTAGCAATACAAACAAATCTGGCTTAGATTGGCAAGACCGCGAAAAATACATGGGTGGTAACAATGTAGAATTTGATGAAGCCAATGGCTATATGTATTCTTATTTTAACGCAGACCCCAATGATTTTAATGGAAATGGAATTCCGCAAACAAACTATTATGGTGGCTTTTTTACCAATAAATTTAACAAAGAAAAAGACCAAGTTAATTTAACCATAACGCGCAGAGAGTCTTTAATTAAGGGTATTGACAAGAATTATACCCAATACATTTTACCAGATACTGAATATTTTAACAACCAAATAAACACCGCTACCAATAATAAAATAAGCAATAGCGTAAGCAGTAAGCTTGATTTTAAATTAGACTCGCTCAGCAACCTTTTAATTAAGGCAGATTTGGTTCAAAACATTTTTGACAAGCAAAATGAATTTTCTTCAGAAAACTACAATGGCAACAAACAATTGGTAAATAAAAACAAAAGGAGCAATAACAGCAAGGGAGAATCGCTGCAGTTTACCTATTCTATTTTGTATAATAAAAAATTTAAGAAAACAGGAAGAACCATTTCTGCCAAATGGGACCAAAAAATAAACCAAAGTTTTAGCAAGAGTTTTTTACTTTCCAATACTACTTATTACAATGGCGACTCCAGCATTAACAGTGAACAAGCCTTGGATCAATATAAAAACATTGAAGAAAATGGAAATAATTTTGGGGGTAGTTTAACTTATACAGAGCCTCTTTCTAAAAAATGGTTTGTGATAACAGACTACGATATTCACTTAACCCAAAATAAGAGTTTAATTGGAACCTTCAACAAATCATTAAGTGGCGATTATTCAAAAAAAGTAGATAGTTTAAGCAATGAATTGCAATACAATATTGGCATTCAAAGAGGAGGCTTATCACTTAAATATGTCAGTAAAAAAACAAATGGTTCTATAGGTGCACGTGTGTCATACACAGATTTAAACCAATACAATCAAACCTTTGGCAACACCTACCAACACTTTTTTAATATTTATCCTGCCGCTAGGTTCAATTATAAAATAAGCAATGCTAGGTCGGTTGGCATAAGTTATAATGGCTCTACCAAACAGCCTACTTTGCAACAAAGAAACCCAATTCAAGACATTAGCAATCCTTTGGTTATTTATAAAGGAAATGCCAATTTGGGGCAGAGTTTTGACAATGATGTAAGTCTTACTTATAACAGCTACCAAGCTCTTACCAGTAGAAGCTTGTACATGAGTTTAAATTACAGTTATACCTTCAACGATTTTGCCAATTATGATTTGATTGACAATTTAGGAAGAAGAACTTACCAAACGGTAAATGTAAAAGCCAATCAAAATTGGAATTTGAACATGTACCATTATTTTGAAATTAAGAAATGGAATTTAGGCATTCAAAACAGTGTTAATGCCAGTTATTACAACAACATGAATTTTCTTAATGGGCTGCCCAATACCAACCATAATTTAAATATTGGATATGATATTGGCTTCTCAATTGAAAAAGAAGAAAAATACTCACTTTACTTTGGACCAGGTGTTAATTATTACAGAACTTCCACCAGTTTAAGGCCAGATGTGGTAACCTCTTATTTCACTTATTCACCCAATGCCAATTTGCAGATTTTCCTACCTAAACACTATGATTGGTCGGTTCGAGCCGATTATAATATACGCCAACAAACAGCAGTATTTAAAACAAACAACAACAGTTTAATTATTAGTGCCTACATCAGTAGGAAATTATTAAAAGCCGAAAGTTTAATATTTAAAGTGGGTGTTGAAGATCTATTGAACCAAAACATTGGCTTTTATAGAAATGCCACAAGCAATTATATTAACGAAAATACCTATGTGGTTTTGAAACGTTATTTTATGTTTAGCCTTACTTACAATTTCACCAAAACACCAGGTAACTAAATACATGAAAAAATTATTGATTTTCCTTTGCCTTATAATTGGCATAGATGGTGGAGCGCAGGCACAAAACCTAGCCCTTTCTGGCATTATCACTTTTGAGCGCAATGAAAATATGCACAAACAATTTAAGGACGACAATAGCTGGTCGGCAGAAAGATTGAAGCATATGCCTAAATACAAAACCGACCAATTTCAGTTGAGTTTTAACAGCAAACATTCGCTTTATAAAATGACTTTGGAAGATGAAAATCCGATGTTCACATGGATGAAAGCTGCGGCCTCTAATACGGTTAAAATGGATTTAGAAAACAGAAAAATTATTTGTGAAAAATCTATTTACGAAGGCAGTTATAGAATTGCAGATAGCATACCCGTTTACAAATGGAAAATGCTTGGCGAGTACCGACAAATTGCCGGATACAATTGCAGAAAAGCTGCTACAATTCTGTTAGATTCCATCTATGTTATTGCCTTCTATACAGATGAAATACCTGTTAGTTGCGGACCAGAGTCTTTTAGCGGCTTACCAGGAATGATTTTAGGAATTGTGGTCCCAAGATTAAACCTTACCTACTTTGCCACTAAGGTAGAAACACAATTGTTAACCGAAGCTAATTTTGAAATGCCAAAAACCAAAGCCAAAAACAGCACGTTTAAAATGTTTAATGAGGAGATTGCCAAGGCTATGAAAAATTGGGGAGAATACGGTGCGAAGATCTTATGGAAGGCTAATTTATAGGTTCTTATTAATATAATAATTGGCAGAATTTTTCTCAAATTTTGCTTGGCATCAATTACATTTGCTAAAAATACATACACATGAAAGGTACAGGAATTGCGCTCATTACACCCTTTAAAAAGGATTTAAGTATAGATTTTGATGCTTTGGGAAATATTATTGACCATGCCATAAGTGGTGGCGTAGAATATTTGGTAGCCCTTGGTACCACCGGTGAAAGTGTAACATTAAGCAAAGAAGAGAAAAAGGCAGTTTATGCCTTTGTAGCGCAACAAGCAAAAGGAAAAGTACCATGTGTTGCAGGCATGGGCGGCAACCATACCTTAGAGATAATTGAAAACATGAAAGCATTTGACACCACAGGTTATGATGCTTTTTTATCTGTAAGTCCGTATTACAACAAACCTACGCAAGAAGGCATATTCCAACACTTTATGGCCTTGCAAGAAAACACTCCTTTGCCAATTATTTTATACAATGTACCTGGAAGAACTGGATCAAACATGAGTGCAGATACCACTTTGCGTTTGGCCCGCGCCAGTGAAAATTTTATTGCCATTAAAGAAGCCAGTGGCAATGCAGAACAATTTATGGACCTCTTAAATGAGAAGCCTGCAGATTTTGACATAATTTCTGGCGACGATAATTTGACTTTACCTTTTATTGCAATGGGAATGAGTGGGGTAATTTCTGTGATTGGACAAGCCTATCCAGAAAAATTTACCAGTATGGTAAGGTTAGGATTAGACGGAAAATTTGAAGAAGCACGTCAGTTACACTACCAATTATACAATATGATGAAAGGTATTTTTATTGAAGGAAATCCTGGTGGTGTAAAATATGTTTTAAATAAAATGGGCTTATGTGAAAATATTGTTAGACTGCCCTTAGCACCTATAAGTAAAGCCTCTGAGGAAAAATTAGCTGCGTGGATGAATGACCTATAGCGCTTAAATTTTAATAATTCTTTGGTATACTTTATTGCTTGAATTACTTTCAATAATTTCTAAAGTATACATTCCATTTGGCAGTGAAAACAAATTTAGCATAATTGCTTTTTGTCCTAAAACATAGCGTATTTCATTAAATACACATTGGCCAAACATATCATAAACCCTAAACGTGTTTTCAGTGGTATTTTTTGAAAACATGCTCACCGTTATTTGTTCTGTAAATGGGTTGGGTGTAATTAAATAATATTCCCAATCCGTGTTAATTGGCATCTCAACTACCTTAGAATAGGAAAATTTTGCATCAAAATCTACCTGTTTAATGCGGTAGAAAGCAGCGTTTAAAAAACCATGATCTAATTGATGTAGGAACTGGTAATGTTTTAATTTACTATTATTCCCAGCTGCGGAATTAATAATTCCAATTGTAACAAACTGAAATCCATCCTCGCTGTATTCAATTTCAAAAAGCTGGTTATTAATTTCCCTTGAGACAAAAAAATCAACAATTGCAACATTCCAAGATTCTTGGCTTACAGTAAATGAAATCCAGGTTACAGGCAAAGACTGTGCAATCAAAGTAGAATCTTTTTCAAAAGAAGAATCAATTTGAAACCTTATTTTTTGTAGTTTCTCCTCCTTTGGGTGCCTATTTTTTTCAACTACTGTTTGGGTCGAACCAAAATAAAAAGAGGTCTTTTGTGCAGTTAGGCTAACTATACAAACGACCTCTAATACAAAAAAGGTGATTAACCTGAGCATTATTTCTTTTCCAACAGTGCTTTGATTTTTTCTTCCAAGGCAAACTCATCTCCTTCTACGTAACCGCTGTGTTGGTAAATGATATTACCGTTTTGATCCAACACAAAAGTGTGTGGAATTTGGACAATATTTAAAGCACGTTGTAAGTCTTGGTTTTGATCCATGATAATATCATAATCCCAACCTTGACCGTCAACATAAGGTTTTACTTTTTGAATATTTCTAGCATTGTCTGTACAAACAGCAACCAATTGCAGGTCGTATTTGTTTTTCCAATCATCGTAAACTTCATTGATATTATTGAGTTCCTTTTTACAAGGAGAACACCAGGTAGCCCAAAAGCTAATAATGGTAATTTTGCCGCTCTTAGAGTAATCGGCCATGTTTTTAGATTTGCCATTAACGTCTTTCAAAACCATGTTTGGCATTGATTGAGCGTCTTTTTGTGCCCAAGAGGTAAATCCAATTAGGCAAATAACTGCGAGAAGGCTTAATTTTTTCATTGTGCTAAAATAATAAAAATAAATTAGCAAAATGCCTGCCAAGAATCATAAAGCATTTTATTTACCGTATTTTTATGAAACAAAATATATTCCTATATTTGAAATGAAGTGAGAATTATAGGAAAATCTGAACCCCTTTTTGCACATGCGTCCTCCCACCAGCACAGAAATGCGGAGGAAGACTTGGTTATGTCCGAAAAATCAAAATTAACCGAACAAGTTTTTGGGCTAATTTATTTGATTTTTATTGTAGGCATTACCTTGTGTGTATTGATGGAGTTAAAAATGGAATACCAAATTGATATTTTCCCAGGTATCAATACGCCATTTGATGATGTTTACCGCGATGCAAAGAATGTAATGGGCTCGGATGGGCAGCCTCAAAGCCCAATGTAGACCGACCCAATATTGAAATAGCCTCCCAAAATGAGACAAAAACATTGGAGGATTTATTTCAGCAATCGCTTAAAACCCTTATTTACCTAGCATCTCACAAAAAACAGATAAATTGGCCTTTTATTTGCAAACCCTAAAACAACAAAAAACGCGTTTATGTTACTAGTTATATTTACCATTTTATTAGCCATCAATATTATTGGCTTTTTAAACCGCAAAAGAGCTTGGTCTAAAATATTTTTAGTAAGCCAAGTATTTGTAGTGGGTGGTTTGGTAGTAATGTTTAATGTTTCAAGCAGTCAGCAAGGAATACCTGGATTAGAAGCGCGCAAAAAAGCGGCTCAAGAAACTCCTGCCAGTATAGACAATTTAAAAGATTTGGCTAAAAGCAAAAAAGGTATGGATACCTTAGATGCCGAAAAAGAAACCCAAGGAGGTAACCAAGTTAAATTTTAACAAGAATTAGTTGGTGCTAATTTTTAGCAATTCAACTAAAAAATGTTTTTCATCTATTTTAAAATCAGCAGGATTGCTGTAAGGCAAATCATAAACCTGCCACTTTTTGGTGAAGGTTAAAAAATCCATTTCACCCTTAGAAAGGCTTGCTTTTACGGGTAACTTCAAACTTTTCACTTTTGCATTTAAGCGGTAATGCAATTCATTTAATCCATCTTTTTCAACAATATAATATTCTAAAACGGGCAATTGCGCCTGGTGTAAGTATTGCTCAAAAAATGATTTAAAATTATACCCTGTTCTGTAGCTTATAAAAGCTTCAATTTGAGCACTTGTAACCGTTTGGTGGTAAAAGGTTTTATTCATATCCTTTAAGGTATTGAACCAAAGCGTATCATTATCCAAGATACTGCGCATGGTATGCAAAATCCAGGCACCTTTATAATACAAATCGTTATCTGTTCGGTTATAATTTACGCCCTCTGGCCCTATCATAGGCAGGGCATTTTTGATATTATTTTTTTGTCCTGCAATGTATTGGGTGGCACGCAAGGGGCCGTATTGTTTTTCTACATAAAGCATTTCACTGTAGGTGGTAAAGCCTTCGTGAATCCACATATCTGCCTTGTCTTTTGCGGTAATGTTATTGGCAAACCATTCGTGACCACTCTCGTGCACAATAATAAAATCGAAGCCAAATTTATTGTTCAGGTAATTGTTTCCGTAGGCAACACAACTTTGGTGTTCCATTCCCCAATAGGGCGTTTCAACCAATTTGTAGCCATCTTCATAAAATGGGTAAGGACCAAAATATTTCTCAAAACATTGCAACATTCTCTTTACTTGCTGAAAATGTGTTTTTGCTTTGGCAGCATTGTCTTTTAAAATATAATAATCTAAAGAAAGTTGCCCTCCTTTTTCGTTTACAAATACATCTTCTAAATGGGCATAATCGCCCACATTAATTGAAATATTATAAGAGTTAATTGGGTTTACTACTTGCCAATCAAATTCTGTAAATCCATCTAGCCTGTTTTTCTTGCCTATTAACCTGCCATTGCTCACGCCTACCAGCCCGCTTGGCACAATTAGTTTTACACTGCAAGAGGCCGCTTCATCATTCCACTCATCTTTACATGGCAACCAAACTGATGGACCAATTCCCTCACAGGCAAGCCCTACCCAGGCATTGTTATTGCTATCTTTTGCCCAAACAAAGCCGCCATCCCAAGGTGCTTTTTTTGCTACAATTGGCTTTCCAAAGAAATTCACCACAAAAGTTAACGTATCTCCTTTACTAATTTTTTCGGTAAAATGAATTTGAAATGAATTGGAATCTCTATGGAAAGCTAAGTTTTGGTTGGCATAATTGATGGCTGAAATTTGCATTTGAGGAAACAAATCCAATTCTATTTCTTTTAAATTTTGCAGGGCAATACAGGTAATTTTGTTTGCTCCTTCTATCATTTTTTTTTCAGGCAGTACCTTAAGTGTTATGGAATAATCCAGCACATCATAATTGTTTCGTATTTTGGGATGCTTTGCCAAAATGGGGGTTGAAGCCAATAGTAAAAGAAACAAAAAGGATTGATTGAAAATGCGCATAGTTTGGTTAAGCAAAGCTTGGTTCGAACCGAATAAAGTATTGAAACTACAATGGAATGAATGAATTGGAATGCAAAATAGGGATAAATTATAAAATTGCGGAAGCTTAAAATTGAAATTTATTATTCGGAAAATATCCTTAAACTTGCAGCATAACACCATATATATTCTATGAATAATCTATTGAAAGGCAAAAAAGGCATCATCTTTGGTGCATTAAACGACAAAAGTATCGCTTGGCAAGTGGCATTGAAATGCCATGAACAAGGTGCTCAATTTGTTTTAACCAATGCGCCAATAGCCATGCGAATGGGCGAGATTAACAATTTGGCAGCTATGTGCAACAATGCACAAATTATTCCGTGCGACGTTAGCAAAAACGAAGACATGGAAAATTTGATTAGCAAATCAGTAGAAATTTTGGGTGGTAAAATTGATTTCATTCTCCATTCTGTGGGTATGAGTTTAAATATCCGTAAAGGCAGAACTTATACAGATTTGGACTATAAATTTAGTCATGAAACCTACGATATTAGTGCAATGAGCTTACACAGGTTGTTACAAACTTGTTATAAAATGGAAGCTATTTCTGAATGGGGTTCTGTTGTTGCTTTAACTTATATAGCCGCGCAAAGAGTATTCCCAGATTACAATGAAATGGCAGATGCCAAAGCCTTGTTAGAATCAATTGCTAGAAGTTTTGGATACCATTATGGCAAAAGAGATAAGGTGAGGATCAATACAATTAGTCAGAGCCCTACTCCTACTACTGCTGGTTCTGGGGTAAAGGGATTTGGCGATTTCTTTGATTATGCTTCGGCCTTATCTCCATTGGGTAATGCAAGTGCAGAAGCCTGTGCAGATTATTGCGTATTGATGTTCTCTGATTTGAGCAGAATGGTTACCATGCAAAATCTTTTCCATGATGGCGGATTTAGCAATACAGGATTTAGCTATGATGTATTTAATTTATTAGGAAATAAAGCTGAATAATTAGCAGCTTTAACCCTTAAAAAAAGCGAAGATCAAATTGGTCTTCGCTTTTTTTTTAGAACTGAAAATTTCGTTTTGTTTCTTTATTACTGGCTTCCATTTCTTCGGAGGCCGAGCTGCCAGTTACCTTTTCGGCGTGCAAGCGAATCAGAATAAATTCCTTATCTAGCAACTCCATACGCATCACATTGGCGGCTATTGATAACAAGCCACGACCTTTGTCTACAAAATGAAGACCGTCAAAATCACGGTTGATATATTGCTTATTTTCATTGGCATCGAGCAATTGTTTAAAAGATGTTTCCGACAAAATATCACGTAGGGTAAGCACCTTCATTTCATTGGCAGAAAACCCCAATAAACGATTTAATACAGGGCTGCAAGCTTGTATAGAGTAGTCTTTGGCTCGAACCACCATTTCTGCGTATGGAGAGGTATTTACTACTGCAAAGGAATTTTGGGAGGCATTTATGGCTACATATTTGAATTTGTATACCAACCAAAAAATAAGAAAAGTGGTAATAAAACCGATGATCAAAAGTTTCAAGATTTGAATCAGCTTAACATTGTCAACACCCATAAAACCATTGGTTTTCATGCTCACTTGGTCAATAGCCAGAAACAAAATAGAACAAACTGCTAAATAAAATAAAACAGGCAGAATAGATTTCTTGAGGGCAATATCTTCAAATTTTTCTTTGGAATTCATTGTTAGCTTATAACAAATTAATGTCGTTACAATACTATATAGAAATTGTCACTTTTCACCAAAAAATAAAGGCCTTGTGCAAGTGTTTTTTAGCAGATTGCGGTTTTAAGCCATAAATTCCATAATTTTCTATGCTTTTAGCGGATATTTTAATACATTCGAAATTCCAAAAACTAGCTTCATAGCTAATATTTATGCCCTTAAACCAAGAAACGCATCATATAGAAAGTAATTTATTGATTGAAATCAATCCGGAAGGGTTTTGCGTAAAAACAAATCCGGCCCTACCGGAAATAACTGGCTATTTATCTCAAGAATTAATGGGCAAAAAGTTTAAAGACTTTTTGGACATTGAACCAAGTAAGTTGCATGCGGTAGAAACAAGGATTGCAACCGACGAAGATGCCGTTGTAAATTTTGAAGCTGGCTTTAGGCATAAAACGGGTAAATACATTTACCTTTTATGGACCATGTACTGGAGCAAGTTGCAGAACTCGGTTATTTGTATTGGCAAACCCTTATATGGAAACGAACAAAAGTTTTTAAAAGAAAACAAAGAACTCCAATTGTTGAATGCCATTAATGAGTGTATTCAGCATAACCATGAGCCAGCAGAACTATTTGATGGTCTCTGCAAAATCATGGTAAAAACTGGCAAATACCAATTGGCTTGGGTAGGCAAATACAATCCGAGCTATTTGGAAATTTGGTTCAAAGAATCTGAAGAATATATTTCGGATGAACAGTTTAACCAATCAAAATTCATACAAAAAATGTATGATGAATGGAAAAACAAAGAAAACGAAACCAGTGGCGTTGCTGTTCATTTAAGTAATGATGAATGCAATGCATTATTGCCAAGTATCAACACCAATTTAAGGAGCTTATTTTTACTTCCAATAGATTTAGGCGAAGAGAAAAAATGGGTGTTCAGTGTAGCTTCTGCAGATGAAAATGCTTTTGACATCCATGAAAAATTGGTAATGGAGCGTATTGCAGCTAATTTAACGTATGCATTAAAATCGGTTCAAATCGAAAAAAACAACCAAAGCAACGAAAGCAGTTTAAAGAAATATATTCATGAATTAACCTTATTGAACGAGATCAACAACCTCATTTTAATTAATAAGGAAGAAAATAGTTTGATTAAAGAATTCTTAAACATTTTGGTTAAGAGGGGAAATTACAAACTGGCATGGCTTGCCTATTTTGAAAAGAACAAAGAAAAAGCCACCCCCATTGTGCCTAATTATTTTGCAGGTGAAACGGCATATGCTACAAAATTAAACTACGATCTAAACAAGCCTGAGATACTGAAAGGGCCTGTTGCCACAAATATTTTAACACAGAAAACGTGTATTGTTAATTCATTACAAGAAGACCAAACCTATGCGCAATGGAGAGATTTGGCCCATCAGCATGGGGTTAAATCAACCATAAGTTTGTATTTAGATATTGAAGGCAAACAAAAAGCCACCTTGTCTATTTATTCTGGGAATAAAAATGCGTTTGACAATAGAGAGGCCATTGTGCTAGAAAGGTGTGCGCATAATTTAACCTATGCTATTTCTGCTATTCGAAAAAATACACAAAGCATTCAATTTGGGCAGGAGTTAGATTTATCTAAGAAAATCTTAACCGATTACCAGATGGCATTGGATACCATTGCCATTATCTCTTTAACAGATAAAGACGGACTAATTACCAAGGTAAATGAAAATTTTGAAAAGACATTTGGCTTTTCATCCTATGAAGTAATTGGCACCAATCACAAATTTATCAATTCAGGATTTCACCCCAAATCATTTTGGAAAGAATTATGGGAAACCATTTCTATTGGGAAAATTTGGACTGGTGAAATAAAAAATATTGATAAAATTGGAGAAGAAAAATGGTATGATACTACCATCTATCCATTTTTAGATGCAAGTGGAAAACCTTACCAGTATTTGGCTATACGCTGGGACATGACAGACAAGAAAGTCATTGAAGAAAAAGCAGAATTGGTAAATCGATTGGTTTCTTCTTCAGAGGAAGCAATTTATTCTATTAATTTAGAAGGGCAAATTACTTCATGGAATGATGCAGCCAAACGTATTTTTGGTTATTCAGCAGAGGAGGTAATTGGAAAAGACAAATTTGGATTAATTGGCAAAAACAAAGTTGACGAAGAAAACGAAATCATCAAAAAAATCTCTAAAGGAGAAAGTGTAGTAAACCTTGAAACAGTAAGAATAAATAAACAAGGAAAAACAATACATGTAAACCTTTCTGTTAGTCCGCTAAGAGATCAGCAAAATAAAATCATTGGATATTCTAAGATTGCAAAAGACATAACCAGAACGAGGTTAGCTGAAATTGATGCCCAACAAGCGCATAATGACAGCCACTTGCGTGAAAGAGAAATGTGGTTATTGGGTCGATTATCTAAGTTAATGCAGAATGAGGCAATTGGAATTGACGACCTGATTTCTAAATTTATTAAGATGATTCCATTAGGCTGGAAACACACAGATAATTTATCGCTCAAAATAAGCATAGCTGGAAAAGAATTTAAGAGCAAACTCTATATTGAAACAAAAAACACCTTGTTCAGCGAATGTATTATTAACCAGCATGAAAAATTCAGTATTCAATTATTCTATCCGCTTAATTTAAGATTCTTAGAAGACGAAAAAAACTTGTTGGAATTGATTTGCGGTTGGTTGGGAGCTATTATTAATAATAAAGAAAACAACGCCCTTTTAAACGAGAAAATAAAGGAACTTGAAACCATTCGAATGGTACAAGAATTATTGAACAATAAGGATTTAAGAATACAAGACATCTTAACAGAAATTGTTAAATTGTTAAATAATTCAGAAGCAAATTCGAACAAAAGCACCTATCAAATTTGTTACGACAATTTAGAATATGGTAACAAGGGAGCTTCCTCTGCTATACAAACCTATATTGAAAATTTTGAAACAATTGACAATAAACTAGGGGAGATTATTCATTACCAAACAGCTGAAAGCAGCAATCTTGAAAACGAAGGATTTAAGCAACAAAAAAATATTTTCATAAACCTCCTTGCAGAAAAAATTTCCGATTCTATTAATACGCGCATTCTGCAAACCAGGAATCAATACACGGAAAATAGGTTAAAGACAATTGTAAATTTAACCAAAACGATCTTCATGTTATTGGATGAAAAACAAAATATTTTATATTCAAGTAACTTTGCAATAACGGAAGGCGAAAAGAAATTTGGCGTAAACCTAAAGCCTGGAAACAATATTTTTGACAACCAAATTGCTGAAACCAAGGAGTATTTCTCAAAAATATTAGACCCAACATCGAATACCAACGAAATATCATTTACACTCGAAAGAAGCACTCTCCATGGCCATTTGCATTGTTTTGAAATCAGTTTAATAAAAACCACCAATGAGGAATCTGGGAAATTTGAAATTCTCTTTATAGCACAGGATGTTTCACACTTGAAACAAAGGGAAAAAGATGTAAATAACTTGGTTAATTTATTGAAAGATTTAAATTTCATCAGTTCATTTGAATTGAGCCATGAGTTTTACAAACTCCAAAGTATAGCAGAATTGGCACAAGACTTGGAGTTTGAAGACAATGATTTAAAAACTATTTTCTCCCATAGTAAATCTACCTTCCAGAAGGCTGATGCTGCTATTAAAAAACTGGTTGAAAGAATTAATATCCCTTTACAGGAAGAGCTCATTATTGCAGATAGTTTAAGACGAATTGATAAAATCATCCTCATTGACGAGGATGATATTTCAAGTAAAATAAGCACACTTATTTTAGCAAAATATTTCGACCCAATTCAAATAATTTGTTTCAATGGCGTGGATGAAACCTTTGCTTATTTTAAATCAAAGGGTGACAATGGCAATGATATTATTTTACTCGAATTGAATTTGGTAAATAAATCTGGATGGGAATTCCTTGCACAGTATGATGCGCAGCAATTAAGATCACCGGTAATCATTTTCGGTTCGAACCCAGACCCTGTTATAAAACAAAAACTTTTGAATTTTCCTTGCGTAAAAAACTATATCAACAAGCCAATAAATAAAGAAAGTGCACAAGCATTGGTATCAAAAGAGGCTTTATCTTGGAATGCTCCTAAAAAAACCAAATAGTACACATGAATTTAGACCCAAAATATGAGTTCAATAATAACCGCCTAAGCGAACAACTTTTGTTGATTGGCCGGTTATTTAATGGGCAAAAAATTGGGATGTTGGTTATTAATGAGGAGGGTGAAATAATTGACTGTAACAGTTATTGTGAAGAAATTTTTCATATAAAAAAAGAGAACCTCTTAAGAGAATCTTTTGGCGATTTATTTCCCAGTCACTTTAAGGAAGAGGCCATACAAAACCATAAAGACTTTTTCAAAAAACCAGATTTTAAAGAAATTCAATTAGATATAATCAATAGCAAAGGATATACCTTTCCAGTTGCAATTACTTCTGAAATTACAAGCGATTACAAAGGACATTTATTAAGAATTGCAGGAATTAAAGTTATAGATAAAAACAGCAAATTTTCTAATGAAACTGAAGAAACCTTACTAAACCTAACAGAAAAGAAACTACTGTTATATGAGAAACTAATTAATAACACCTCTGAAGGAATTATTATTACGGATGCGCCAAAAAACGGCGTTATGCCTGAGATCCTATTTGTGAATACGTCGATGTGTAAAATGTCTGGCTACACTGAAAAGGAATTGATTGGCAAACAAACAAGTATTTTTAATGGCCCTGAATCGGATTTTTCAGAATTAATTCGTTTGGGAGAATGTATACAGGAAGAAAAATCGGGCGAATTTGAAATAATTAATTACCGAAAAAACGGCACAAAATTTTGGAACAGGTTTAAGATAATGCCTGTATTCAATAAAAATGGAGAATGCGTAAATTGGATTTCTACCGAAGAAGATGTTACCAAAAGAAAAAAACAGATTCAATTATTAATAGAATCTGAAAACAAATTTAGAAACCTTGTAGAAAACTCTGCAGTTGGCATTTACATCATTACGCCAAAAGGCTTTGTTTTTGTAAATGAAAAATTGGCAAAAATATCTGGCTATACCAGACAGGAATTATACCAATTAGACCATGCTAAATACATCCACCCTGATGACTTAAGCTCCATGCAGGAAAGGGTAAAGAATAGGTTATTGGATGTAGAATTAGTGGACGAATATGAATTGCGCGTAATAAAAAAATCTGGCGAAATTATTTATTTGGAGGCACATGGCTCTAAAATCATTTACCAAGGAGAACCTGCGGTAATTGGAACGGTAATTGACATAACCGAGAAAAAGAAAAACGCTGATAAAATAAGAAAATATACCCAAGCCATTGAGCAAAGCGGCGCGTCCATTGTAATAACAAATTTGGCCGGTGAAATAGAATATATAAATCCAGCCTTTTGCGAAACTACTGGCTATACTGCAGAAGAAACCATAGGAAAAAATCCAAGATTCTTAAAATCTGGCTTAACAGAAAACAGTGTTCATCAAGATTTATGGCAAAGTTTAAACAACAATAAATCTTGGACAGGGACTTTCTGTAATAAAAAGAAAAACGGGGAATTGTATTGGGAGCATGCTACCCTTTCTCCTATTTTTAATGAAAAAGGAGTTAAGACAAATTACGTTGCTGTTAAGGAAGATATAACTAAACGTATTTTATTAGAAAGCGAAAAAGAAAACTTAATCAATGAAATATCTGTTAGCTACCATGAGTTAAGGCAGTTTTCTTTTATTATTTCTCATAATTTAAGGGCGCCCTTAACCAATTTAATGGGCATTATAGATTTAGCAGACACAAGTGAAATTTTAGATGCAACAAGTAAATCATTGATTGAAGGATTTAAGAAATCAACCTATGTATTAAACCAAACATTGGAAGACCTTATAAAGACTTTTATTATTAAAGAAAGTGATTCTGAAAATCCTCAAATGATAAAGTTTGATGAAGTTTATCAAAATACTTTATTAATTTTAGGTTTACCAATCAATAAATCAAACGCAAAAATAGCTGTAGATTTTAATGGGGCGCCTGAAGCCATATTGATAAAACCATATATAGAAAGTATTTTCCAAAACATGGTTTCCAATTCCATCAAATACACTCAGGAAGGAATTATCCCAGAAATAAAAATCTCAAGTTGGAAAGAAGGAAACAAAATCCATCTTCAGTTTAAAGACAATGGCATTGGAATGGATATGGATAAAACCAGAGACCGTATCTTTGGATTGTACCAAAAATTTCATAAAAATGAAAACAGCAAAGGAATTGGCTTATACTTAGTAAAATCTCATGTGCATGCCATGCGAGGAATAATAAGTGTAGAAAGTGAAATTAATAAAGGAACAACATTTACAATAATATTTATACAATAAAGAAATGATAAAGAGAGTAATGCTGGTAGATGATGACGATGTAACGCTCATGATTTGCAAATTGAGATTAAAAAAATCAAATTTCTGTGAGGAGGTAATTACAGCAGAAAATGGAGAAGAAGCAGCGCAATATTTTGAGCAGCAACTTTCGCTTCCTGAGGATGATAGAAAAATACCAGAAATTATTTTCTTGGATATTAATATGCCTGTGATGAACGGTTGGGATTTCTTGGAAGAGTTTGAGAGAAAATACCAAGAAGAATTTCCAAATGTTAAAATTGACATTTTGAGTTCAAGCGTAGACCCTAAAGATGAAGAACGTGCCGCTAGTCATCCGCTCATTATGGGGTTTATTACCAAACCGCTTACAGACGACAATTTAAAACAATTGGTCAATTCTGAGCCTTTTATGAAGTATTTCCCATAACAAAACAATCAAACAACTTGAATTCAAACAAACAAAATCGGCCCAATGTACTATTCAACAATTTGTTTAATAACAAATTGCTTGGGATTTTGCTTGTATCCCAAAACGGAGAAATTCAAGATGCAAACGATTGCTTCCTGGAGAAAATTGAATACAAAAAAGAGGAACTTATTCAAAAGAATGTTCTAGACTTGTTTGTTGCAAAACCAACTAATAATAGCATTGCTTCTATTAATTCTGGCGAGCACATACTTTTAAAGAAGAATGGGGAATATATTGGTTTCACCTTAACAATTGACCCATTTGAGGATGAGTACGGCCCAGCCTATTTACTTATGCTCCAACGTGAAAATAAAGAGGCTGCCAAAGAAATTACAAAAAAGAAAATAGAACAATTTCAGGCACAAACCAATTCAGAACTTAAAAAGCAAAAGGAATTTTAT
The DNA here is from genome assembly GCA_947449515.1 of Bacteroidota bacterium. Classification (GTDB taxonomy): domain Bacteria; phylum Bacteroidota; class Bacteroidia; order UKL13-3; family UKL13-3; genus B1. Next base: position 1,646 of record CANFSD010000007.1, on the reverse strand, counting down.
GAAAATATTTTAAATAATATTCCATCAGATATTGTGGTGTTTAGCCTCGAACATAAGTATTTATTCGCTAATCAAATTGCGCTTGCAGATCCAGAAAAAAGATCATGGATTATTGGTCACGACGATTTTGAATATATAGAAAAGTACAACAAACCAATAACAATTGCTTTAGAAAGAAGAAAGAATTTTGAACGCGTTCTAAAACATAAAGAAGAATTTGAAATTGAAGAAGAATTAAATTTACCAAATGGTAAGAAAAAATGGGTGGTTAGAAAAATGTCGCCTGTTTTTAATGAAAATAATGAGCTTATTTTTATAATTGGGTACGGCCTTGATATTACAAAAATTAAACAAAGTGAAACCAATATAAAAAAGTTTATGCTAGCCATTGAACAATCTGGCGCATCTATGATGGTTACAGATACGCAAGGAATCATAGAATATGTAAATCCAACTTTTTGCAAAAATGGCGGATTTGAAAAATCTGTCATAATTGGTCAAAACTTTAAATCTATCCATTCAAGGATAAATGAAAGCAATGTACAACAAACCATGTGGGATATGATAACCCTTGAACACACTTGGAAGGGCGTTTTTTCTAACAAAAGAAAATCAGGCGAACGCTTTTATGAACAAGCTATTGTTTCTCCAGTTTTTGATGAAAAAGGTAAAAAGACAAATTATGTGGTAGTAAATGAAGATATCACTGACCGTATTTTGTTTGAGGAGGAAAAGAAAAAATTAATTGAGGAGTTAACCTCTAGTTACAATGAATTAAAGCAATTTACTTATATCACCTCGCACAATTTACGCGCGCCAGTTACTAATTTAATGGGTATTATGGAGCTAATAGACCTAAGCTTAATTGAAGATGAAACCACCGCAGGATTAATTGAAGGTTTTAAAAAATCAACCCAAAAGCTCAATGAAACCCTTAATGATTTAATTAAGACGCTTATTATAAAAGAAAACACCAGTTTAGATTTTTATAGGCTACCATTCCAAACTATTTTAGACAAAACCATTCAAGTTATAGGGCAACAAATTGAAAAAGCGAAAGTTGAATTTGACATTAATTTTGAGGAGGCTCCAGATTGTATTTTAATTGGAACCTATATGGAAAGTGTTTTTCAAAATTTGATTACCAATTCAATTAAATATGCTAAGCCTAATATAGCACCTCAAATTAGAATAAGAACCAGAAAAGAAGAAGGAAAAACCATCTTAACTTATAAAGACAATGGCATTGGCATGAACCTAAACAAGGTAAAAGACCGGGTTTTTGGCTTGTATCAAAAATTTCATAAACACAGCGATAGCAAGGGAATTGGGCTCTATTTGGTAAAATCACATATACAGGCCATGAAAGGTAAAATTGAGGTGATGAGTGAAGTAGATAGAGGTACCACCTTTACCATTACCTTTAAATCGTAATGCTTTTATTGTTTTAAAGCACGCTGTAAAAACCTTTTCTCCAATAAATTCCAGGACAAAAATGCCATCGTTCCCACAGAAACAAGAACGCTAAAACCCACCAAAAATGGCGGGTACAATTGAAACAATTGCAAAGCAATTGCAGTTTGAATGATTGGAAAATGGTAGATATAAATCCCATAAGAGAAATCGCCATAACGCCCAAAATTATT
>CANFSD010000006.1 GCA_947449515.1 Bacteroidota bacterium | reverse complement strand
GGGTATAATTTCAAGTTAGCAGAAATGCTGTTGTTTTCCAAAATACCGTTTGTGCTGTTTTTGCATGAACCGAACATTTTGAAGATAGTTAGATCTGTACCAGTAGTTCTAACCAATTCTCTTTGAAATCCACCAACACCATTAGGTTTGGTACAACCACGATCTGTAGAATCTGCAAAAACTTCAGCATTTGCATCAACACTGCTATCACCATTCATGAAGTAGTAATAGATAGTTCCATTACAAACACCATTAACAGTAGCAGTATAAACTGCAGGGTTTCCAGCAACTTGGCTCATGCGGATAGCACCACCTTTACCACCTAGGTAATCGATTACCAAATATTGGTTTCCGTTAGGAGTAATTTGGCTGATATCAACTTTGAAAGTGATGTTTTGAGCAGCAGGTCTAGGATTGCAATTAGCAAAAGTATTGATACAGTTTGAAGGCAATACAGTGTTTGCAGTTAATTTTAACTCACGGTTACCTGAAGCAGAAGTAATTTGCTCCCAGTTTCTGATACCACCTTTGTAGTAGCGGTATTTGAATTGAACGGTTGAACCAGAGTCGATATTGTTTTGGCTACCTGTCCAAACATTGGTTGCGCCAACTTTGGTCATTTTGTTACCATCACCCCAGCTACCATCTAATAAACCGCCAGCAACGTCAACAGAGTCAACACCACAGATGCTTTCTACATCTACATTGAAAGTAATGTTAAATTTAGGTACTACTAAACAAACACCACATTTTGCATAGCAAACGGCGTCTTTTACAGTTGTTGCAGTTACACTAACGGTGCGGTTATTTGAAGTGGCACACTCTGAAGGTACTGACTCATCTTTACCCCAAGCATTTCCATTTACATATTTATATTGGTAACTTCCGCTATCTACGTACAATAAAGCTTGGTAAACAGTTGATGCAAATGCACCATTACCAGTATAGTTAATCATTCTAGTAGTAGCTGGATTCCATCCTTGTAAGCTACCTGCAACGTGAACGCCATTGGTATCAACTGATGCTACTAAGCCCATATCTACTTTCAAACGTAGTAAGTATTTACCAGCAGGAGCATTTTCGCCAAATTTAACTGGAGCTAAAGTTAATGTATCAGTTCCGTTTTCAACGAAAGTCCAACGGTTTCCATTTCCGCCACCAACAGCAGATTCGGCAGGGATTTTTTCTTCACCAGCACCCCAATTGTTGTCGTTGATAAATTTAAATTCATAAGGTAAATTACCTTTAAGGTCAAGGATAACTGAATAGATGTTGCCTGAACCGCCATTTGTCATTGCGTTTTCAGTTGGAGTCCAATTGAATTGAAGTGGATTTTCATCAACACCTGCATAGTCAATGTTTTTGAAATTACCAGCAAGATGTAAACCATTTGCGCTGATTGTTTGTCCAGTCATATCGACTTGGAATTTCACTTTCCTTGCAAAAACACCTGAAGAGGCAATAATTGCAGCTGAAATTAGTAGTAGTTTTTTCATATGTTTAAAAGTTTGATGGTCGCAATTTAAATGGTTTTAATAAAAAATGCTCGTTTTTTTAACAATTGGTTTAGAAAATGATAATCTAAAAGCAATATCTCAATAATGGCGGGTATTTATTGTTTGTAATTTTTTGGGCCTTTAGATTTTTTATTTTTCCTAATAATGTTAATTTGCCCTCATGAATACAAGACTACTTACATTTTATTTATTACTCCTATTTGCATCTGTTGCAAGTGCCCAAAGTATTAAGGGTACAGTAAAAGATGCAGGGAATGAACCTGTAATCGGTGCTACCATTCAGGTGGAGGGGTCGGGTTATGGCGCTGTTTCAGATGCCTTGGGATCTTTTGAGATAAAAAAGCTCCGCCCAGGAAATTACAAAATTAAAATTTCTTCAATTGGAATGGCCTCAGTAACCAAAGAGGTAACATTGGGAACTACAGATGTGGTAATAGCCGTTGTACTTAAGGAAGACCGCAAGCAAATGGATGAGATGGTGGTTGTGGGTTATGGCGTGCAACGTAAGCGTGAAATTACAGGTGCCATTTCAAAAATTGGGGGTAAAGAATTAAATGATTTGCCTGTACCAAGTTTTGAGGCAGCTATACAAGGTAAGGCGCCAGGGGTGCAAGTTACAGTTGGTAGTGGTTTGGCCGGTTCGGCATCTATCATTCGTATTCGTGGTATATCCTCTATTAGTGCGGGTGGTGATCCACTTTACGTAGTAGATGGTATTCCAATTACCCAAGATTATTTTATTACGGGTAACTCAGGAGGTATGAACAACAATCCATTGGCTACCATTAATCCAGATGATATTGAAAGTATTGAAATATTAAAAGATGCAGCTGCTAATGCCATTTATGGTTCAAGGGGTGCAAATGGTGTAATTTTAATTACCACCAAGCGAGGTAAGGGGAAAGGCTGGAAACTTGGCGCACAAGTAAAAGCGGGTGTTTCGGTTCCAACCGCCCGTCCAAAAATGTTAAACAACCAACAATGGTTACAATTAAACCAAGAAGCTTGGGAAAATGATGGTCATGCTGGCCGTGCTCCATTGCCAGGAGGTTTAACCTATGAGCAAGCAATGGCTAACAATACCAATTGGGTAGATCAAACCATTCAAACAGGTTCTAAATATGGTATGAATTTCTCTGCAACCAAAGGTGGCGAAAAATTAAATACCTATATTAATTTATCACATGATTACAATGGTTCTTATTTGGTAGGAAACTCATTTGTGAGAACTGCTGGTAGGATCAACCTAGATTACAATGCCACACAATGGTTGAAAATTGGTATTAACTCCTCTTTTAGCCGTGGATTAAATAACAGGGTTAATGCAGCTTGGTCTGGAGGATTAGGAGCAGCAATGAGTACGGCCCTTCCTATTTATCCAATTTACAATGCAGATGGAACCTGGTACAGAGCAGGAAACAATCCGGTTCGTAACATGGAAAACATGTTATGGAAAACAGAAGAGTTACGTGCATTAAATGGCTTGAACCTAACATTAACTCCTGTTAAAAATTTGGTTTTGCAAGGGCAGACCAGTTATGATTATATGAACCAAACAGACGACCAATGGCGTTCGTCTGAAATTACGGGAAACAAAAACAGTGGTGATGCCTACCGAGGAATGTCGTTTATTAAAAACTTCAACTATTATGTAACTGCTACCTATATGCGTACCTTAAAAGAAAAGCATAACCTACAGGTAATGGTTGGTAATGAATACCAAAGAGCAAATACCATTCGTCGTTCTGCAGATTCAACCAATGTGGGTGGTTTGTTTAGCAATAACCAAGACAAATATTTAACAGCACGTTATTTATCACAAGCGGGTACTAACTGGTCGTTTTTGAGTTATTTTGCAAGGGCAACCTATAATTACAAGCAAAAATATTATGTACAAGCAGTATTCAGAACAGATGCTTCTTCACGTTTTGGAAACAATTACCGTTGGGCCAGTTTCCCATCTCTTTCTGGTACTTGGGTTGTGTCTGAAGAAGATTTCATGAAAGGCAACAAGGCGTTCAGTTTCTTGAAACTCCGCGCTGGTTGGGGTAAATCTGGTAATGCAAACATTCAAGACGATGCACGTTTTGCCACTTATTCAAATACAAGTAATAATATTACTTATAACGGTCAACCTACCTTATTCCCTAATAAATTAGAAAATCAAAATATCCGTTGGGAAACCACACAAAATTATGATGTGGCAGTAGAAGCAGGATTTTTAAAAGACCGCATTACGGTAGAATTAGATTACTACCGCAAAGAAACCAAAGATGTTTTGATGTATTTGTCAATTCCGGCTTCAATTGGTTTTGGAAACTATTGGGATAATGTAGGTAGTATTTTGAACCAAGGTTTGGAGTTCAGTTTCAAATCCAGAAATATTATCAGCAAAAACTTCCAATGGTCAACCAATTTCAACGTAGCTAGAAACTTTAATGAAATTACCAGCTTAGGTGTTTACACGGAAGATGCGGTGAGTGGTGGAACCAACGATACCCGTGTGGTAGTTGGTAAGCCAGTTGGTACCAATTATTTGATTCGTTGGTCGCATGTGGATGCCAATAATGGATTGCCTGTTTACTTGGATAAAAATGGCAAAGAAACTTATGTATACGATAACCAAAATCGCATGGCGGTTGGTAAAATTATTCCTGATGCCATTGGCGGTATGACCAATACTTTCCGTTACAAACAATGGGATATGAGTGTGTTAATTATCTTTAGTTATGGTTCTAACATTTATGAATCATCTCAAAAACGCCAAGCTTCTTTAATAACAGATTGGAACATGGATGAGCGCGTGTACGATCGTTGGAGAAAACCGGGTGATATCAGTCATTTCCCTAGATTAACGCGTGATTATAGAACTTATGGTTTGCCTGATGAGTGGAGTAATACTACTTTGTGGTTGAAAGATGGTAGCTATGCACGTTTGAGAAATTTAACCATTGGTTACAACATGACGCCAGCGCGTTGCAGAAAAATGCACTTAACAAGTATGCGCATCTCTGCCATTGCAACTAACTTATTTACCATTACCAATTATGATGGTTTGGATCCAGAAATTGGAAGGGATTCAGAAGGTAGCGGACAAGGTAACTTGAACAACTCAAGAAATATGGGTTCTCAAAACATTACCTATTTAACACCTCCGCAAGAGAAAACATTTAGCCTTCAAATGAATATCGAGTTTTAATTAAAAAGAGTATGAAGAAATTATTATTAATAAGTGTTCTATTGTTGTCTTTGGGTTCTTGCCGTAAATGGTTAGAAGTTTATCCTGAAGGAGTGCAATTAGAATCAGACGCGGTAAAAGACCTTACCGATTTAAAGAATATCCTAAACGCCAGTTACGACGCCATGGCGAACCATTATAATGGTAGAATTCAGTTTTTTAATGAATTGTTAGGCGATAATTTAGAAAAGCCACAAAGTGGTTTTACTGTTCCCGTATACCAACGTACTACCAATTTCTTTAATTCAGATGTGGGTGGTTTGTATGGCGATATGTATGCAGTAGTTTTTAGATTGAATTATATATTGGCTCGCCTTAACGACAATACCATTGCGGTGGATGATGCCACAAAAACGCGCATGACTGGTGAAATTAAGTTTTTACGTGCCATGTTGCATTTTGATATTGTTAAATTATGGGCTCAACCTTATGGTGCTACAGCAGACAATTCTCATTTGGGAATAGTAATTAGAAATGAAGTTGATACCAAACCAAAAGCCCGCGCCACAGTTGCTGCTACCTATGATTTTATTATTGGTGATTTAACCGATGCCATTGCCAGTTTGCCTGATGTTAACGGAAATTATGCTACCAAAGATGCTGCAAATGCATTGTTGGCTAAGGTTTATTTTCAAATGAACAATTATGAAAAGGTGAAAGAAATTTGTAATGTATTGATTCCAAAATACACCATGGATACCACTTTAAATAGGTTCGAAAATGCCTTAACCTCAAGTGAAAAGATCTTTAGTTTTGTAAGTACTGGTGTTGCAGATAACCGAGCTGCAACTTATATCAACAACTTTAGAATTGTTAATCCTAGTAATCCATCACCTAATCGTTTATCTAAATCATTGTATTACGAAGCAACTGCAGATACTGCAGATAAACGTTCAAAATACTATGCTATTTTTAATGCGGGTGATGCAACTGCCGAAACTTATGGTATTACCAAGTTCAATGCAGATTTCTTGAGTAACCCAATTTTATATGTGAGTCAGTTAAAATTAATGCGTGCAGAGGCATTGGCTATTTTGAATGCAGATTTGCAAACTGCTATTGGCGATGTAAACGATATCATTCAACGAGCTTATGGTTCGGCAATAGCCAACTTGCCTACCAACACCCCTGCTGCCGATGTTATTTTAATGGCACGCAAACAAAGACGTTTAGAGTTTCCTTGTGAAGGTGTGCGTGTGCAAGATTTAAAACGTATTGGGGTAAAAGAAGATCCAACTGGCTCTGGTACGGTATTAATTAGAAATTCAAAGTGGAATTGCCCTGGTTTGGCCTTGCAATTTCCAGTAAATGAAAAAACAAGTTTGTTTCAATTTAACCCTGAAGGAGGATGTGAATAATGAATAAAATTAAATTAAGCGTATTGCTGTCATTAGCTGTTGTTCTGCTAATAGGCGCATGTAAAAAAGATATCAAAGAAATTGGATTGCCAGGTAGCAAGGTAGAAGGGATAAAAGCATCATGGGTGTTAACCAAAGCTGTTCAGGTTGATGAGTTATCTTTAACCAAAGAAGCAGCCAATATTTATGGCTATTTTTCTAATTCAAGCAAAATGCCAAACATTACCTTTACAGACTCTACATACAGTGTAGATACTGCTGGTTTGGAATTGAATTTCTTTGTTGCACCTAATGGAACTTGGTCTTTTGATGACCCAGAATTCCCAAGTACAATTACCTTTAATCCAGAAGGTGGAAGTTCATTTGAATTGAAATTAAATGGTCCTATTCGTTCGCAAGACAATTTGCGTTTGAGCAAAGAAGTTCATAAGTCGTGTAAAGGAAAAGCAACTTGGGCCATGAGTTATAACCTTGAATTTAAAAGAAATTAATAGCCATGAAAAAATTAATATATAGTGTTTTATTTGTTTGCCTAAGCTCTTTGGCTATGGCACAAGTTGCATGGATTGAACCAGAAAATCCAGATGTTACGCAACCTGTACGTTTGTATGTTGATCTTTCAAAAGCAACCAATACCTCATGCGCAGATTTACCAGGACCATTTTACATTTGGACATGGAAACCCAAAGAACATGCAGCTGGTTCGGGTAAAGAAAATGGCTTAGGCGATAAGGCATGGAAAAACTCTAACGATATCCTGATTATGAAAAAGGATGCCGATAAAGGTCCTAAGGTTTGGTATTATGAAATGACCCCAACTGAGTTTTATGAGGTTACTGCAACCGAAGTATACAGCAAAGGAATTTCGTTTTTGGTTAAACCAAAAGATGGCGGGGGATATGGTGACCCAGATTTGAAAACGGAAGATATTAATATTGCAATTGCACCACCAAAATTAACCAGAGGGTATATTTATCCAGTGCCTGCAATTGTATTGCCAAATGAAATAACAACCATCTATTACGACAATCCAATTGATACCAATATTGGTATGAAAAACTTGGAGGCAGGTGATGCTTATTTATGGATTAAATGTACAGGAACAGATACCGTTACTGGTGCCACCGTTGTATATCAGCCATCAAGTTTCTTTAATGCAGCAAGCAATGCCAAATTAGAAATGGGTAAAGACTTGGTAACAGGAAAGTTTTATATATCATTTTTGCCTAGTAAGTTTTTTGGGTTCAGCCCAACATTTAAACCCAAAGAAATGGAATGCACGGTTAGGAAAAAGGTTTATTTAGATACCAAAGACCGAACTACGGAGCAGCCTAAAATTAAAATAGGCTGTGATTAACGAAATTCTTAAATGCAACTTCTATTTAGAAGTTGCATTTTTGTTTTAATATTGTCCCATGAAGTTTCGCATTCCGTTTTTCTTAATTGGTTTTGGCGTCCTTTTAGCTGTTTTATTTGCCTTACAGTTGGCAAATGAACAATTGGCTATCAGTCTTGCCATTAATCAAATGCACAACGGTGTTTTTGATTTTGTTTGTCTTTACGGAACCTATTTAGGAGATGGTTGGTTTATTATGATTGGCGCCTTGGTAATTTATTATTTCAATCCTCGTTTGGCATTGGGTATTTTGTTGTCTTACGCCATCAGCGCAGGTTTTACGCAACTGTTAAAATTAAACTTATTTGCCGATAGGCACAGGCCTTTGTGGTTTTTAGAGCAAATGATTCAAATAAAATATCATTTGGTGGAAGGGGCAGAGAAAAACTATAACTTCAGTTTTCCCTCAGGGCACACCACGTCTGCCTTTGCGGTGTTTACTTTTATTGCCTTATTTTATAAAACAAGAAGGATTCAAATAACATGCTTGGCATTGGCTGTATTTACTGGTTTTACAAGGATTTACCTCTTGCAACATTTCTTAATTGATACCACTTTTGGTGCAATAATAGGTTTGTTGGGGGCTTATTTTGTAAACAACGTTTTGCTTGAAAAGGGGAACTTAGATTTTATCTTAAAATTACATCGTAAATGAAAAATTTCTTATTAAAATATGATGTGCCAATGGTAGCGCTCTGGGGTATACTTTTGTTTATTCCATTTTTAGGTTCGGTACATTTATTTGATTGGGATGAAGTGAATTTTGCAGAATCGGCAAGGGAGATGTTGGTGAGTGGCAATTTTCAAAAAGTTCAAATAAACTTTATGCCTTTTATGGAAAAACCGCCTTTGTTCTTTTGGCTACAAGCCTTAAGTATGAAGGTGTTTGGCGTAAATGAATTTGCTGCCAGATTCCCCAATGCGCTCATAGGAATTGTTTCTTTGCTGATGGTTTATAAAATTGGCAAACGTTGGTTCAACCCGCAATTTGCCATGTATTGGGTGTTGTTTATTACAGGTTCCTTAACACCGCATCTGTATTATAAAACAGGTATTATAGATCCACTTTATAACTTGTTTATTTTCTCTGCTATCTATCAATTGTTTTTATATGTCCGAACCAAAACTGCTGTGCATGCGTGGTTAATTGGTTTGTTTGTTGGCTTGGCCATCATTACCAAAGGTCCGGTGGCCGTTGTGGTTTTGGTGCTATGTTTTCTTGTTTACTGGTTGCTTAATAAATTTAAAAAATTCTTTGAATGGATGCACCTGTTATATGCCGCCTTTGCAGCCTTTTTGTTGAGTGCGGTTTGGTTTGGTTTCGAAACAATTGAAAATGGTCCTACATTTTTAATTGAGTTTGTTAAATACCAAGCCGATTTGTTTTTACATCCTGTAGCTGGCCATGGACAACCATTTTGGTACCATCCGTTGGTATTGTTGTTTGGTTGTTTTCCGGCATCTGTATTTGCGTTGCCCATATTGTTTAAGCGAAAATTGTCAAATGAAAATGAATCGCAACAAGTATTGGTAAATATGATGCAATTGTTTTTCTGGGTGGTGCTTGTTTTGTTTAGCATTGTTGAAACCAAGATTGTTCACTACAGTTCTTTGTGCTATATGCCACTTACTTTTATGGCTGCTTATTACATGCATACTTGGGCTTCGGCAAAATTATTTTTCTCTTGGTTGCAAGGAATAGCTTTTGCATTTATTGGATTGTTGTTATCAATAATATTTGTGGTTTTGCCGCAAACAGATAATTTGAAACATTTATTAATTCCCTATATTAAGGATGATTTTGCAAGTGCATCCTTGTCTGTAAGTGGCCAATGGCAAGGCTTTGAGAGCGTGCTAGGTTTGGTTTTCTTATTGGTGCTAATTTATGCAATAGTATTAATGCTCAGGAAACAAATTGCCACAGCGGCACAATGGTTTTTAGTATTTAGTTCTGTTTTTATTCCTACACTTTTGGTACTTGTTGCCCCCCATATTGAAAAATATAGCCAAGGTCCTGCCATTGAGTTTTTTGAAGGTTTGCAGGGAAAAGATGTGTACATAGAAACACTGGGTTATAAGAGTTATGCCCAATATTTTTATGGCCGAACCAATGCGCATGAAAATAAAAATGCCACAGATTTACATTGGTTGCAAACAGGCAATTTAGATAAGGAAGCCTATTTTTCTTTACATATAAACAATGTGAACGACCACATCAATGGCAGTATGCACGAAATTGGAAAGAAGGGAGGCTTTGTGTTTTATAAACGCAATGCCAACGACAGTCTACTAGAAAATGTAATTAAACCCTAAAGTAGGCATAATAGGGAGTTGGTTGATACGCTTGTAATTGAGCCTGTCAAAAAAGAAAATATTTTCTCTGTTGTATACATTGGTTGCAGATAAAATCCAAGTCATTGTTTGGTGCTCTCTTACATAAAATTTCTTAGAAATAGAAGCGTCTAAACGGTGGAAATAAGGCAATCTGCCAGTATTTACGTCTGTATAGTATATGCCTGGATTTCCATTTTGGCTATTGGTATTTGAGCCTACACCATTTTGAAAATTAAGCATTTCGTAAAAGCCTTGTGTTTGGGTAAAAGGAAAGCCCGAACCAAAATTCCAACGGGTATTTAAGCTCCAGCTTTTTTTGTCGCCAAAATTATAGGTAAATACTAAATTGATATTGTGTCTTCTGTCGAAGTGTGGCGTATAATCTCTTCTGCCATCATTTCTGGTTACAAAAGTTAATGAGTAAACGGCCCAGAAATAGAGGCTGTTTTTTTCATATTTTAAACGCGCATCTGCACCATATGCCTTACCTGTTTCTTTAATTACATCGCCTCTTAAATAATAGGGTCTCCAGAGGTTATAGCTGTTGTCGTCATAAACCTTATCGCGGTTAATATTGGTAATTTGGCTGTAGTTTTTTAAAAAACCTTCAAAGTTTAGTTCTACATAACGACCTAAATCTATTTCGGTACCTAAAACATAATGCTCTGCTGTTTGGCGTCTAATATCACTGTTTACTTTTTCTGGGCTCGATAAGAAACCATAAAATAAATTCACTACATCTTGGTCGCTCACTGCTGCCATTAAATTTTGGCTGTAGGTTCCTGCGGCAAATTTCAGACGGATATTGCTGTTAACATTATACTTTAAACCAAGTCTTGGTTCGAGGCTACCCTCACTAAGTGAAGCGTAATATACAACGCGCATTCCTGGTTCTATTACCAGGCGTTTGAATACTTTTCTGTATTTCATGAAGGCATGAATTTCAGATGAATTATCGTCTTGAAACAATAACCTACCAACGCCATTGGTGTAGTTAAAATTGGTTGACATGCCAATGGCATCAAATCCGTATTTAATGTCGTCTTTTCCAATAAAATTGGTGAAATATATGGAGGCGTTGAAACTGCTAATGCTACTGTTTCTTGGCAAATTATCTGCGCTGTGCTGACTCATTTTGTAATTGGAGTAACCAACATTGGCGTTGATGATGGAATTAGAACCATCAGGGATAAGCATTACGTTTCCACCACCACCAGTAGACGACCATGCATATTGTGTGATGGGGAAATTGGTATTGTCTGAAAAGTGAAAACCAAATAGGTTTAAACGACTTCCATTGGCAGATATATTTGAAATTTTGCCATATATATCGTTGAACGAATAGGGGAGGCCATTGCCCTGGTCGGCATAATTATAGAGGGTTTTAGCCGTTTTATCCAAATAGGAAGTTTTATAGGAAAACAAATAGGAAGCACTGCCACCATCTTCGGTAAATTTACGAATAGGTCCTTCAATTAACAGTTTAGCAGTAATTGGGTTGGCAGATATTTTTCCAGAGAACTTTTTCTTATCGCCTTCTCTTGTGCTTACATCAATAATACCGCTTACACGACCGCCATATTGGGCATTGAAACCACCAGAACTTACTTCTGCGTTTCTAATGATATCTGCATCAAAAACAGAAAACAAACCAATGCTATGAAATGGATTGTAAATAATCATTCCATCAATCATTACTTTGTTCATCACTGGAGGTCCACCTCTAATGTAAAGTTGCCCACCTTGGTCGCCACTAAAATTTACACCAGGCAATACCTGTAAATACTGCACTAGATCTGGCTCTCCGCCAAATGTAGGCAATTGTTTAAGTTCTTTTTGAGTAATGGTGTTTGAAGAAATATTTACATTTTCTTTGGCCTTTTGTCTGTCGGCTTTAATATCAACGGTATTTAATTCTAAATGCTTAGATTTAAGGTAAAGGTTTTGGGTAACAATTCTGTTTTCGCCTACATTTACTTTTGCAAAGGAAGTATCGTATCCAATGCTGAAACAAAGCAATGTATAAGTGCCGGGTCTAACCTTGGATAGCGAATAAAAGCCATTGGCGTCTGTGGCTTTTCCCACCATTAGCTCTCTAATTACAACATTGGTAAATATGATAGGTTCACCTGTTTCTTTATCGTATACAAATCCTCTTATTTCACCTGTTTGGGCAATTATGCTTTGCATTGAACCAAGGAACAGAAGGATAAAACAGATTTTTTTTAACATAAGGCTCAATTTGATTGGGGTTGCCACATTTTTAGCGGCACGAATATACTATGAAGGGGCAAAATAACGTTTATTTTGTTTTGTGCTGTTAAAATTGCGGTAAAATTGTCATAAATCCTTATTTTGCGCTATTCTTAACGAAATTAAAACTGAATGAACAGTACTATTGTGGAGGATAAAAAGTCGTTGATTAGAACCATGCATATCATTTTTATGGTATTGGCATTGGTATTGACTTTTTCTCAAAAAACCTTGGGTCAGACCAACCTAAAACCTAATCAGAATTTAGCTGCCCTTAAGGTAGATGAATTGAGTGATGAGCAAGTAATTAATTTTTACCAGCAATTTGTTGCCAGTGGCATGGGAGAAGAATCACTGCAATTTGAGCTAGAAAAACGCAAATTGCCTGCTTCAGAAATTACTAAAATAGCAAACCGCATAGAGGGGTTAAAGAAATCGGGTCGGATCAAAACAAATACAGGCAACACCAATATAGATCCTAGCAGAACGGCGCCCACCCAAACAGATATCAATCCATTTGAAAGCATGATGCCTAAAATTTTTGGGGCAGAATTGTTTAATAATCCCAAATTGAGTTTCGAACCTAATTTGAAAATGGCAACGCCATTGAATTACCAATTAGGACCAGACGACGAATTGATCATAGACATTTTTGGGTATTCAGAACAAAGTTACCAAGTAAAGGTAAGTCCAGAAGGTCATGTTCGTATTCCAAACCTTGGTCCGGTGCAGGTTTTAGGACTTACGGTTGACCAAGCACAAAAGAAAATTACCGCACAATTAATCAAATTGTATCCTCGTATTGCCAGTGGAGAAACTTCGGTTTCTGTTAATTTGGGAAGCATTAGGAGTATTAAAGTAACTATTTTGGGTGAAGTAAATTTGCCTGGAACATACAGCTTGCCATCTTTGGCTACAACCTTTAATGGTTTGTATGCATCGGGTGGTCCCAATTTAAATGGTTCGTTCCGTAATATTAAATTGGTTCGAGCCAATAAGGTGATAGCAAAAATTGACATGTATGATTTTTTAATCAATGGCAATAGCAAAGGGAATATTCCATTAAAAGACCAAGATGTTATAAAAGTTGAGCCTTATGAGTCAAGGGTTGAATTAAAGGGCTATGTAAAGCGTGAAGGTTTTTTTGAAGTATTGCCTAAAGAAAATTTATCCAATTTATTAGCCTATGCTGGTGGTTTTACGCCATCTGCCTACACCAATAGAATTAAGGTGGTTAGAAACAATGGCTCACAAAAAAGCGTTGCAGATGTAGAGAAAACTGCTTATGCAATGTTCTTTCCTAAAAATGGTGATGTATTTATGGTTGATAGTATTTTAAACAGGTATGAAAATAGGATATCTATTGAAGGCGCTGTATTTAGACCAGGTTATTTTAGTTTGGAAGGTAACAACAGTTTAAAGAAATTAATTGCCAATGCAGATGGTTTAAAAGAAGATGCTTTTACCAGCAGAGCAACCATTGTAAGGAGAAAAATGGATAACAGTTTAGAAGTATTGTCTGTAGATTTAAATGAGGTGTTAAATGGTTCTGGTGATGTTGCTTTGCAGCGTGAAGATAAAGTTAGCATAGCATCTAAGACTGATATGAAAGAGTCTTACAGCATTACCATAACAGGGCAGGTTTTAAAACCTGGAAAATTTCCTTTTGCAGAAAATATGCATGTAGAAGATTTGATTATTATGGCTGGTGGATTAAAAGAGGCAGCCTCCTTAGACAATATTCAAATTGCCCAACGCATTAATACTATTGATAAGAAAAATTTGAATTCTGCTGTTTCCAATATTATAGTTTACAATGCACAAAAGGATTTGAAGAGTAAAGGCGATAGCACTTATGTGCTTAAACCTTATGATGTGATTACCATATTAGCACAAGCCGGTTACCAAGAGCAAAAACAAGTAATTGTAAATGGTGAAGTAATGTTTCCTGGAACCTATGTTTTGTCTAAGTCTAATGAGCACATTTCAGATTTATTGAAACGCGCTGGTGGATTAACTGCCAAAGGATTTCCGGGTGGTGCTATTTTAATTAGGGCCAAGGGTAAATCATACCAAGATGCCATTCTTAAAGACAATAAAATTGAAACACTGCGCAAGCAAAGCAAAGACACCTCAAAACTTGCCGACGAAATAGAAAGAGAAGTGGCAAAAACGGTAGATATTGTTGGGATCAATTTGGATAAGATTTTGAAAAATCCTGGTTCAAAAGAAGATTTGTTATTAAGAGAAAATGATGTTTTAGAAATTCCATTTATCAAACAAACGGTTTTGGTAAGCGGGCAGGTTTTGTATCCAGTAAGATCTAGGTATACGGGTAGTAGCCGCTTGCGCAGGTATGTATCAAGTGCTGGAGGATTTAGTTCGGATGCATTGAGAAGGCGCACTTATGTGGTTTATGCAAATGGTACCGCTAAAGACACAAGGAATTTCTTATTTATTAAATTTTACCCAAAGGTAAAACCAGGTTGCGAAATTGTAGTACCAGTGAAGGAAACCCGGAAGGCAATGAGTACTATTGAAGCAGTAACCATTGCCTCAAGTTTAACAAGTATGTTACTTATTATTTCAACTTTACTTAAATAGGTTCTCTGAAAATGCAGGTAGAAGTAAATATGTTAAAGGATAGGGTAAATCATTATCTCGACTTTATTAAAAGCAAGAAAGTTATTTTCCTGGTTTTAATTGGTGTTTCCATGTTAGTAGGTTTGTTGTATGCAAGCTTCAAGAAGCCAAGATATGAGTCGAACCTAAGCTTCATTATCAATGAAAATGACAAAGGAATAGGAGGGTCATTGCTATCATTGGCCGGGCAATCTGGATTACTAATGGGGTCGGGCGGAATGACGCCCAACGAAGATAAAATTATGTTTTTGTTTTCTTCCCGAAAGATTTTAGGTGAAGCAATGATGCAAAAATCCATTGGAACAAATGGTGAAGACTTAATTGCAAACCAACTCATAGAGGAGCTAAAAATAAAATCCTATACAGGTGGGGATACCTTAATGGATGGTTTTGAGAAAATAAAATCAAGCCGCTATGAGGATTTAACAAAACAAGAAAACAAAGCGATTGATATCATTATTGATGTATTGTTAAAAGGTAATTTTATAAAATTTGAAGCGCTTAAAAAGAAGTCCTTGGTTGGTCAAGGTACAGGAGTAATTCTCCTGCAGGCAGAACTGAAAGACGAATTACTTTCAAAAGCATTGGTAGAACAAGTTTATGTGGCATTGAGTGATTTTTATATCAATAATGCCATTCAAAAACAACAATCAAACGTTGACTTACTGCAACACAAAGTAGATTCTATTAGTTCCCTTTTGAGAGAAAGTGAAAATGCTTTAGGCGCTGAGTCTGATTATAATTTTAGCACTTTTAAGGCAAGTGGTAGAATTAAAGAATACCGCCTAAAACGCGATATTGAAATGCTTTCTGCCATCTATGGTGAAGTGATGAAAAATTATGAGTTGGCAAAACTTACCCTAGAACAACAGAAGCCATTTTTCAAGGTAATTGATTCTCCCTCTTTGCCATTGAAAGCTATTTATAAATCCAAAATAAAGTACAGTTTGTTGGCAGGTTTTGCCGCCGCACTTGGTTTGTTTGGCTATTTTAGTTTTATCTATTTTAGAAGATTGAATGCTCAAAAATTACCTAACTAGCATTACTAAAAGCGCCACTTTTTTCAAGGTATCTTTGTTGTCGTCTGTATCAAGTGGACTTAGAATTCTTGTAAATTTTATAATAGGTAAGTTTTTAGCGGTTATGGTAGGTCCAATTGGCTTTGCTGTTATTGGGCAATTGAATAATTTCATTTCTATCATCCATGCATTTGGTTCGGCCGGAGTTAATTTAGGGTTAACCAAATTTGTTTCTCAATACCACGACGAACAAAATCAGCAACAGAAATTTGTTAGGGCTGCATTTTATCTCATGCTGCTTTGTACATTGGTTGCAAGCCTTATAAGTATAATTTTTTCTCGACCGCTAGCAAATTATTTGTTTGGTGATGAGTCCTATGCAAAATACATTGTGCTCATTTCTGTGGTATTGCTGTTTTACAATATTGGTCAGCTATTTTTGGCCATTGTAAACGGTTTTAAATTGTTTAATAAATTTATATTAAGTAACGTTTTAATAAGTTTATCTGGATTAGGATTAAGCGTTGTTGGTATTTATTTCTACCAATTGCAAGGCGCTATTTATGCCACTATTTTAAATTTAATTTTTTATTTGGTCTGGGTGTTTTTTTATATTAGAAAAGAACCTTGGTTTAAATGGGAGCAGTTAAAGCCACAATATTTTAAAGAAGAAACCAAGCGCTTGTTGTCTTTTTCTTTTATGTTTTTGATATCTGCCAGTGTAATTCCTGTTGTGCAATTGGTGCTCAGAACCTTTATAAGTGAAGAGCTTTCTGTAATAGATGCTGGATATTGGGAGGCGCTCAATCGCATTAGCCAAATGTCTATTTTGGTGCTAACCTCTGCATTTAGCACTTATTATATGCCGCAATTGGCCCAAACTAAAACGCATTTAGCATTAAAGGCAGAAGTATACAAAACATTTAAATGGGTATTGATTATTACCATCGGAATTTTATTGCCCTTCTATTTGTTTAGAGAGATTTTGGTAAACTTGTTGTTGAACAAATCATTTGCACTAATCAATGACCTTTTTGCCTTTCAATTGTTGGGTGATTTGTTTAGGATGTTGAGCTTTGTGTTTGCCTATGTATTATTGGCAAAAGCTAAAACATGGCAATTTATTTTTGCAGAGGTTTTCTTTGGTCTCGCTTTATTATTATCAACGCTCTTTTTTGTTCCTATTTTTGGTTTGCTAGGCAGTACTTACGCATATTTTGTGAGTTATTTCCTTTACTTTATTTTGGTTTACATTTTATTCAGGTATCATAAGTGGAATGGGTAAGGAAATTGCCATATTGCTATATAGTAAAACGCCTTCTGGCGGATTGAAAGTGCTTTTTCGCATTGGCAATGGATTGCTCCAACGTGGTCACCAGGTGAAGTTTTATATTGCCGAAGATGAAGGCTGTTATGCCCTGGAATATGAAAATGCTTGTGAGTTAATTCATTCAGAAAAGCCTATTCCATACCGTTTATTTAGTCGCTTAAAGTATTTGATGCAATTGGAAATTAAAGCTGATATTGTTTTGGCTACCTATTTCCCAACGGCCATAGCGGCCTATTATAATGCTAAAATAAAAGGGCAATTGTTTTATTACGTGCAAGCAAATGAAACGCATTTCTTTTCTTTTAGAATAAAAACACTCATCAGGCGTTTTCATTATTTTTTATTGGCACATCTCTCGTATAAATTGCCAATTTCTAAAGTTATCAATTGCTTTGGTTCAAGTTTGGGTTTGCCTAAAGCGCAATATCCTGAGGTGCCGCCGGGTATTGATCCAAGTATTTATTATCCGCGTGCGCGCGGCAATAGGCGTTTAAAAATTGGACATATTTCTCGTCAGGAAATTAGAAAAGGGAGTGCAGAGTTTTTTACAGCCATGAAAAATTTGCGTGCCCAGGGATTTGAATTTGACTTGTTAATTGCTTACAACAAATGTACCCATACCCAAGGTTTGGAATTTGAGGTGCAAATGCCAAAAAATGAAAATGAATTGGCTGCATTTTATGCTTCTTGCGACATAGTGCTTTCAACTGTTTGGGAAAAGGGTTTTGCCTATCCGCCATTGGAGACAATGGCTTGCGGTAGTTTAAGTATAGCAACCCCAATAGATTATGGAACCCCTTCTGTAGATTTTGTACCTATTGAAATAAACAATGCAAAAGGCATTGAAGAAGCTGTTAAATGGGTGATTCATCATCCTGAAGAAGCAGAAAAAATAAGGTTAAATGGAATCAATTTGTCTCACCATTACCATTGGGATAAAATAATTGATAAGTGGGAAAGGCTTTTTTTATGCTAAAAACACTTCAATTTAAATACCAAATTGTATTCTATTTATTGTTGGGGTATATGTTGATTAATATACCACTTTACTTGCAGTCTTTTTTGCTTCCTGTTACCATTATTCGTTTTCAAATAATAGACCTAGCTGCATGGACATTGATTTTTGCCGTATTGTTTTATTTGTTGTTTGCAAAGAAAATTGTTATCCAAATTGATGCGGGTATTCTAAAATGGTACTTGATATGGATTGGATTTTCAATGGTTTCTGTTGTGGCCTTGTTGCGTTTTAATTATCAAATAGTGTACGATTTGTATTTGTTCTATTTTCTAATGACCTATTTTGTTTTACTCTTTGTTTTGGCTATTGGGTTCGAACCAAATGCGTTTAAGAGTTTAGATAAATTGATCAAACAAATCCCACAAATACTCAGCATTATTTACCTGCCTATTTTATTACTGGCCATTGTTCAGTTTGTGTTTCATGATAATTTCTTGAGCATGAATACCGACGATAAAACCATGCAAGCGAGTAGTGAATTGTTAGGTACTTTTAGACCGCGTTCTGTGTTTAATTCTTCCTATGAATTGGGACTATTGGCTACCTTGGTTTTTGCCTTACATTTTCCATATATCTGGGGGAAATTGCTTCAAATAAAATCCTATCATTGGCTCATGTGCTTCATTGGTTTGGCTGGAATTCTGCTTTCGCAAACCCGCAATGTGTATTTTATTGCCTTGATGTTTGTGGTGAATTTTATTTTAGTAAAACAGTTTTTTAAGTATAAGTTTTGGCTCAAGGCAATGCCTATTTTATTTGTTCTGCTTCTGTCTTCGGTACTTGTTTTTATGGCCTTTCAAGCTTTATCTGGCGATTTGTTATCAGACTTTTTTAGCAATGAATCTACCTTTGTGCGATTCACTTTTCTTTATACTTTAATGGAAGGACTGGTACTCAAAGGTTCACCGTTAGATTTATTGTTTGGTTGGGGCCTCATGCAGCATGCAGGTGATTCTAATATTATTTCCATTTTCCCTAATATTTATAATTCAGAAGATGGAGCCTTGGGAATTGACAACCTGTTTTTTGGCATGTTTTTAAACCAAGGTTTAATTGGTTTGGGTATTTTTTTAACCTTGTTTTATAAGGTTTGGAATAAGTTGTGTTCCTTGAGTTATGAAACCATGCACCCTTTTTATTATAGCGTTATGGCTTTGTTTGGAGGCTATTTAGGAGCAGGTGTGTTTAACCTAATTCATGTTAGTGTTTATAGCAATTTGTTGTGGTTTTTTGCTTTTTTGGTTTTAGCACATCATTATGCGAAATATGAAAATAAAAGCAATTAATTGCTTGCAAAAAACAGCTTAATTTTTTCGCAGATATAATTTAAATGTTCCTCGCCTAAACCTGGATATAAGGGCAAGCTCAAGGCGGTTTCTGCAATTTCTTCTGCCAATGGAAAATCGCCTTTTTTATAATTCAATTCTTTGTAGGCTTCTTGCAAATGTGGTGGTATTGGGTAGTGAACCAAAGTGCCAATATTGTTTTCATTTAAAAATGAAATGAGCGCGTCTCTTTTTTGTGTTCGAACCAAAAATATATGATATACATGGTCGGCAAGCGCTGCCGTTACTGGTAAAATTAGTCCTGGTATGCTTTGAAGTTTTTCGTGGTAAACTGCGGCAAGTGTTTTTCTTTCTGCTGTCCACTGCTGCAATCGTTTTAATTTAACACTTAAAAATGCAGCTTGTAATTCATCTAAGCGAGAATTAAAACCTTTTACTTGGTTGTAATATTTTTTCTCTGAACCATAATTTCTCAATACCCTAATCCTTTGGTCAAGCTCACTGGAGTTAGTTGTAATAGCACCCGCATCACCTAAAGCACCGAGGTTTTTTCCAGGATAAAAACTAGTGGCATTGGCATTCCCAAAGGAGCCCGTCATTTTTCCATTATAATAAGCTGCTTGCGCTTGCGCATTGTCTTCAAGAACCCACAAATTGTATTTGCTAGCAATGGCCATAATTGCATCCATTTCACAGGCTTGTCCATATAAATGAACCGGAATAATTCCCTTGGTTTTAAGGGTAATTTTTTCTTCTATTTGTTGAGGGTTAATATTATAAGTAGCCAAATTAGGCTCAACAGGAACAGGAATGGCTCCCAAATAGGAAACAGCTAGCCAGGTAGCTATATAAGTGTTAGAAGGCACAATTATTTCATCTCCTTCTTTTACATCTAAAGCTTTTAAACTTAATATCAATGCATCAAGTCCATTGGCTACTCCTATACAATGTTGGGTAGATGAAAATTGTGCGTACTCTTTTTCAAAAGTTTTTACTTTCTCACCTAAAATATACCAAGCAGATTGAAAGGTTTCCTTAAAGGCGGCGTTTATTTCTTCCTCAATTTCTTGATTCGTTTTCTCAAATGATAAATAGGGGATTTTCATAATTGGATCATTCCGTTTTCTGTTAGTTTAAAGATTTCTTGGTCCTCAGAAATCCAATGGTCACTTTCAGATTGTTGAATTAATTTTCTTCCTTTTTTGTCGACCCAAGCTCTTACTTTGGCTGGGTTGCCATATACCAATGCGTGGTCTGGTACATTTCTGGTTATTACCGATCCAATGCCCGACATAGCATATTTGCCAACCGTTACACCTGCTAAAATGGTTGAGTTGGCGCCAATAGATGCACCTTCTTTTACCACAATTGGATTGGCTTCAATGTACTGTTTGCTTCTTGGGCGATTATCGTTTGTAAAAACAACATTGGGTCCTAAAAACACATCGTTTTCTATGGTAGCACCTTCCCAAATATATATGCCAGATTTGATGGTTACATTGTTTCCAATACGCACACCACTTTCAATAAAACAATGGTCGCATATATTACAATTTGAACCAATGCTTACATTTTTCAAAATATGTACAAAAGCCCAAATTCTTGTATCCTCGCCTATTGTGTCGGTTTCAACCAAAGCATGTGAGTGGATGAATTTTGCCATTATTTCCCCCAGACTTTTAAGAATTGATTGTAATCTCTTATATAATCTTCCGCATCATAATCTGTTGAAGCAAAAACCAATTGAATAGCGGTATGTGAATACTGCATGGTATGCCAAACATTGGGCGGAATGTAAACGCCAATATTGGGTTCGGTTAATACAAAGGTTTGTATTTTTTTATCAGCTGTTTCTGTGGTTACAATTATTTTTCCTGTAACGGCAAATAAAACTTGTTCTGTTAAATGGTGGGCATGCCTTCCTCTTACAATGCTTTCTGGTGTGTAATAGGTCCAAAATGCTCTCTTAATAGGGTAGGGTATTTGCTTTGAATCGCCAATAGAGATGTACCCCAAGGCACTTTCACCTATGCGTTTCATTTCTATTAAATGCGGTTCTTTGTATTCTTTCATTTTGTGTTCAGTTCTCAAATTTAATGGGAATGTGCAGGATTTAAAAATACTTATTTTTTATTTGAAATCCCAAAACTTCAGTTATTTCCCTTTAAATCAAGCCATCGGTGTTGATTTAAGGAAGTTTTTTTATCTTGTGCCAAATTAAACTTGGTTTGGATATATCCATTATTATTCCTTTTTATAGGCGCCTTGACCAGCTAAATCAATTGCTAACATCGATTAAAAAATCTTTGTTACAATTGTCTATTGGTAAACAGGTTCAATTAATAGTGGTTATAGATTCCATTGAAAATACAACAGCGGAAATCCATCAAATTTGTAATGTACATTTTCAAGATTTGCCATTTGTTCATTTGTTGGTACTTAAGAATGAGCAAAATCTTGGTGTGGCCAAGTCGCGCAATCATGCATTGCTCAGCGCTAGGGGAACTTACTTACATTTTATCGACCAAGATGATGAAATAGAAATTGACTTTTATCCAAAAGTTTTTGAAGCATTGGCCTTGAATGATTTTGTTTTGGTTAATGGTTTCTTTCGGCCTACTAATCCTAAAAAACAATACAAAATTTTCTATTTTGAACCTGCACTAACGTTTAAAAATTTGATTTTAGATGATTTTGTGCGATCGCCCGGACAAGTAGTATTTAAAAGGAGTTTGGCTCAGGGAATAAAATTTCCCGAAACCAATTTGTACAGAGGTTGTGATGATCGTTTTATGTGGGTTTTACTGTTTTTACATCATCCAGAAATCAAGGCAACTTATATAAAACAAGCACTTTATGTAGCAAATTTGCATGCCAATAATTTTGGTTCAGACAGTCAACAATTAATGGCTTGTTCTGCAGAAGTATGGGCTAATTTTTCTTCGTTTAATTTCGGTTCGAACCAAAAGTTTGTGGAGGAGAATAAAAAAGTTATTCAATTTATTTTGGGGCATAATAAAAGTTTGGCAAATCGTTTGTTGTTTTTAAAATACAAATACAGGCTCAATAGAACTGTGAGGTATTTGATTAAATTGGCTAAAAAATAAATTCTCTTTTATAGCATGAATTCTAAGCCAATCCATATAGCCTTAATTTTGCCTTCCCTTGCTAATACAGGGCCTATCATTGTTTCGCAGCAATTGATAATTGCCTTAAAGCATCGTATAAATTTTACGGTTTATTATTTCGATCCTATTTATGAAATGGATTTGGGAGTGGAATGCATTCAAATAAAATTTAGGCAAAAGGTTGATTTTTCAAAATTTGACATCATTCATTGCCACATGTTTCGTCCAGATTTATATGCTCGTTGGCATGGATTGCAAAAGAAATATAAAGTGGTAAGTACAGTGCATCAATATATCAATGCGTCCTTGGCGTTTTCTTATGGAAACTTAATAAGTAAATTATTTAGTCCTGTTTGGAAATGGAGTTTAAAGAAAAATGCTGCTATCATTACCCTTACCAAACATATGGCTGAGTTATATCAGCGCGAAAGATTGAACAAAGAAATTGTGCCAATTTACAATGGCGTTGCGCTGCATACGCCTACCAGAGATTTAACAAACGATGAAGAATACAAAGAAATAAAAGCCTGTTACCATATCATTGGTTCCATATCTCAATTAATCAATAGAAAAGGACTTTCGCAAATAATTGAGGTGCTTTCAAAAGATGTTAACCTATTTTACATTGCAGTAGGAGATGGTCCTGAAATGCCTTTGCTCAAAAAACAAGCAATAGAGGCAGGCGTTTCTAACAGGGTGCTTTTTGTGGGACATATTGCGCAGGCCAAAGATTATTTGTCTTTAATAGATGTTTTTGTTATGCCTTCCTTGTCGGAAGGATTTGGTTTGGCATTGGTGGAAGCTGTGGCGGCTAAAGTTCCTGTAGTATGCTCTTCTATTGAGAGTTTTCATGAATTGTTTGAGGAATCGGAAGTGTATTTCTTTGAAATAAACCATATAGATTCCTTATTAAAGGCCATTCATGCAGCAGCAAAAGATGGAGGTAAAAAATCTGATAAGGCCTTTGTGAAATATGAAAGCACCTATTCTTCTAATAAAATGGGGGAAAGTTATTTAAAGCTTTACCAAAAAGTTTTGGCCTAATTAAAAAGTTAATAGGCGTTTGGTTTGCTTAACAGGCCTGTTTTCTTTTTATTTGTTTAGTGAACCAGGATATTAAAATTAGCGCATCTCTTGTCTTATACCGCCATCGCTTCGAACAAATCAGCGAATTGGTATCTGCAATTGGGCAGTTTAGTTTCCCAATGCCCCTTTATGTGGTTGATAATTCGCCAACAGATGCGTTGCGCAGTCATTTTGATGATTTGTCATTTGTGACATATTTGTTTCCCAATGAAAACCTGGGTTATGGCAAAGCCCATAATATAGCCATCAAACAAATATTGGATCAAGGCGATTACCACCTGGTATTAAACCCAGACATTATTGTAAATGAAGCTGCCTTAAAAGACATGCTTGCCTATTTGCAAGCCAATGTAAATGTGGGTTTGCTTATGCCAAAAGTGTTATACGCAAATGGAGAAACCCAATACTTGTGTAAGTTGTTTCCTACACCTTTCGACCTCATCATGCGTAGGTTTATTCCTTCCTTTATCTCGGGCAAATTGCAAAAGCGCTTAGATCAATATGAATTGAAGCACAAAGATTATAACCAAATGATGGAGGTGCCCAATTTATCTGGTTGTTTCATGCTTTTACGCGTAGATGTATTAAATATTGTTGGGCTTTTTGATGAAAGCTTTTTTATGTACTTAGAAGATACAGATTTGAGTCGGCGCATCAATATGCAATTTAAAACCATTTATTATCCTAAGGTATCTATTGTACATCATTACGAAAAAGGATCTTATAAAAGTTTTAAATTGTTGAAATACCATATCGTTTCTGCATTTAGGTATTTTAATAAATATGGTTGGTTCTTTGATACAGTGAGAACAACCGTAAATGGGAGAATGAAAGCATGAAAGTGTCTGTAATTACTGCTGTTTTCTCCAATCAGGCATTTATACATGATGCCATCAATTCTGTACTTTCTCAAAAGAATGTAGACATAGAATATATTATTGTTGATGGCGGTTCAAAAGATGGAACCGTTGAGGTTGTTTTATCTTATGGAGAAAAGATTTCTAAGTTTATTTCCGAACCAGATGAAGGTGTATATTTTGCACTCAATAAAGGAATTGCCTTGGCAACTGGAGATGTTATAGCCTTGTTGCATAGTGATGATTTTTATGCCCATCCTTACGTTTTATCACAGGTAGTAGAAGCTTTC
>CANFSD010000005.1 GCA_947449515.1 Bacteroidota bacterium | reverse complement strand
GAAATAGACTACCGCATTTTTGGAAGTGAAATGCAATGTGTAGAAATTGAACTCGACCCAGAAGAAACTGTGATGGCAGAACCTGGGAGTTTTATGATGATGAATGATGGCATCCAAATGAACACCATTTTCGGTGATGGTAGCCAACAGCAAGGAGGTATTTTGGGTAAATTAATGTCGGCAGGAAAACGCATGCTTACAGGAGAAAGTTTATTTATGACCGCCTTTACCAATATGGGCAATGGCAAAAGAACGGTAACCTTTGCGGCTCCCTATCCAGGAAAAATTATCCCATTAGACTTAAGCAGAATGGGTAACAGAATAACTTGTCAGAAAGATGCCTTCCTATGCGCAGCTAAAGGGGTAAGCATTGGCATTGAATTCCAGAAAAAACTTGGAACCGGATTGTTTGGAGGTGAAGGTTTTATTATGGAAAAACTTGAAGGCGATGGAATGGCTTTTGTGCATGCAGGCGGTCATGTAGAAGAACGTCAATTAATGCCTGGAGAAATACTTAAAATAGATACCGGTTGTATTGTTGCATTTACCAAGGAGGTAGATTATGATATCCAATTTGTAGGTGGTATTAAAAACACCTTATTTGGCGGAGAAGGCGTCTTTTTTGCAACCCTACAGGGCCCTGGAAAAGTATGGATTCAATCACTCCCAATATCACGTTTGGCAGGTAGAATAATGGCCTATGGCAGTGTAGGCGGCAGAAGAGAAGAAGGCGGGTTATTAGGCGGTTTAGGGAACATTTTGGATGGAGATGGCTTTTAGAAAAAAAAAAGCAATCCAAAACATTTCGGTTCAACATAAAATTTACCAATGAGCAATTACAAAAAAATAGACGTACACGCACATATTTTACCGGCAGAAATGCCCAATCTAAAAACCAAATATGGGTACGGAGAAGAATTCATTTACTTGGAACACCAAGCAGATGGCAATGCCAATATGATGAAAGCCAATGGTACTTTTTTTAGAACCATAGATAAATTGTGTTGGGATCCTGAGGCCATTATTGCGCACATGGATAAACATGATGTAGAATTAATGGCCCTCTCTATTGTCCCTGTTTTATTTTATTATTGGGCCGAACCAAAACACACCTTGGAATGGGCACAATATTACAACAACCATATTGCCGCTATTCAGGTAAAATATCCTACCCGATTTGTTGGTCTTGGAACCTTGCCTATGCAAGATATACAGCTGGCATGTGAGGAGTTGGAAAGATGTAAGCATGAATTGAACCTACCCGGCGTAGAAATAGGAACCCATATTGAACACAAAAATTTAGACGACCCTTACTATTACCCTTTTTATGAAAAGGCAGAAGAATTGGGTATGTGTATTTTTGTGCATCCATGGGACATGATGGGACAAGACCGCATGCCTAAGTATTTTTTACCTTGGCTAATAGGTATGCCAGCAGAAACTTCTTTGGCAATTTGTAGCATGTTGTTTGGTGGTATTTTTGATAAATTCCCCAAGCTGCGCGTATTATTTGCACATGGCGGAGGTTGTTTCCCGCAAACCATCGGAAGAATTTCACATGCCTATGATGTTCGTCCAGATTTATGCAATGTGCACAATGTGGCCGATCCAAGAACTTATACCGATAAATTTTACATAGATTCTTTGGTACATGACGATGCCACTTTTGAATATTTATTAAAAATGTTTGGACCAGATAAAATTGCGATGGGGTCTGACTTCCCTTTTCCATTGGGCGACTTGGAGCATGGTAAGTTTATTGAAACCATGAAATCTATTGATGAAGAAACCAAAATTAAACTCCTAAGAAATACTGCCAAAGAATGGCTGGGCATAAAGTAATATTGCTTATTGCCATAATCTGCCTCACATCAACGACCTTTACAAAAAATCTATTATGCTAAATTTTGAAGACCTGAATTTAAACAAGCCCTTGCTCAATGCCCTTCAGGATTTAGACTACATGCATCCCACCCCTATCCAAGAAAAATCTTACTCGGTTATTATGTCGGGTAAAGATGTAATTGGGGTTGCTCAAACTGGAACAGGTAAAACCTTTGCTTACTTGTTGCCTATTTTGCGCATGCATAAATATTCAGAAAGCAAACACCCTAAAGTGCTTATTATAGTGCCAACGCGCGAGTTAGTTAGCCAAGTGGTTGCCGAAATTGAAAAGCTCAGTAAATACATGAGCATTCGTTTTGCAGGTATTTATGGTGGAACAAATATCAATCCTCAGAAACTGGCTATTAGTGCAGGTTTAGATATTTTGGTTTCAACACCCGGACGATTAATAGATATGGCTATGTTGGGTGTGCTTAAAATTAAAACGGTTCAACATTTTGTGATTGATGAGGTTGACGAAATGATGGAAATTGGATTCAGGGCGCAATTAACAACTATCCTAGATTTATTGCCTTTGAAGCGTCAAAACATCTTTTTTTCTGCCACTTTGGGCGAAGATGTAAATGTTTTAATCAATACTTTTACCAAAAACCCGCAAAAAATTGAGGTAGCTGTGCATGGTACCCCGCTTGAAAAAATCAAACAAATGGCCTACGATGGGCCAAATTATTATACCAAAATAAATATCCTAAATCACCTATTAGAAGATAAAAAAACTTTTAATAAAGTGATGGTGTTTGTAAGTACAATAAAGCTTGCAGATAGATTATATGCGCAGCTATTGCCAAGCTATGGGGAAGAGTTAGCTTTGATCCATTCAAACAAATCTCAAAATGTAAGGTTTGCCACCTTGGATAATTTCCATAAGGGTTCGAACCGAATATTAATAGCAACAGACATTGCTGCAAGGGGACTTGATATTTTTGAGGTATCACACGTTATAAACTTTGATACACCCAAAGAGGCTGGCGATTATATTCACCGAATAGGAAGAACTGGAAGGGCTGGAAAAGACGGTATTGCCATTACTTTTTTCAACGAAGTGGAAGAGCCCTTTTTAGAAGAAATTGAAAAATTGATGAAACTAAAGGTGACTAGAAAACGTTTACCTAAAGAAGTAGTTATTTCTTCAATTTTTAGTGAAGATGAAAGGCCACAACAAGTTCAAAAAATATATGTAAGGGCCCCAAGCAGAGAAGGTGCACCTGTTACCCACCATGAGAAAAAGGCTAAAAATGCCAAGGTAAATTTAGGAGGCCCAAGAAGAAGAAATCCAAACAAAACCAAACCTAGAAATAGGGCGGTTGAACGAAATAGGGCTAGAAAAAGATAAATTGGAACAACTTGTTTAAAACTGGTTTATTTTTTGCAATAATTTTGAGACAAATAAAATATTAATATGAGTACAAGTGTAGAACATATCGAATGCCTAATTGTTGGTTCTGGCCCTGCCGGATATACAGCAGCCATTTATGCCGCAAGAGCAGATTTAAAACCAGTAATGTATGCAGGTATGCAACCTGGTGGTCAATTAACCATTACCACGGAAGTGGAGAATTACCCTGGCTATCCAGAAGGTATTATGGGTCCTGAAATGATGGAATTGTTCCGCAAACAAGCAGAACGTTTTGGAACAGACATTCGTTATGGAATGATTACAAGCGTTGATTTTTCAGGCAAAGCACCTTTCCGTTTGGTGGCAGATGAAAACCATGAAATTTTGGCGGATACTGTCATTATTGCTACTGGCGCCAGTGCCAAATGGTTGGGTATCCCTTCAGAAGAAAAATTAAATGGTAGAGGTGTAAGTGCTTGTGCGGTTTGTGATGGATTCTTCTTTAGAGGAAAAGATGTAGCTATTGTTGGCGCAGGAGATACTGCTTGCGAAGAAGCAAGTTACTTGGCTAAAATTTGTAGCAAGGTATACATGATTGTTAGAAGAGATGAATTCAGGGCTTCAAAAGCGATGGTGAATAGGGTTATGAATACGCCAAACATTGAAGTATTATTTGATTCAGAAACAGATGAGATTTTAGGCGAAGACAAAGTAATTGGAGCACGATTAAAAAATACAAAAACTGGTGAATTAAAAGAAATTGCCATCAACGGTTTTTTCGTAGCCATTGGTCACCATCCAAATACAGATATTTTCAAAGGTTTCCTTGATATGGATGAAACTGGTTATTTGCAAACAATTCCAGGTACCAGCAAAACAAATATTGAAGGTGTATTTGCTTGTGGTGATGCACAAGACAAAGTATACAGACAAGCAGTTACTGCCGCAGGAAGTGGCTGTATGGCAGCCTTAGATGCTGAGCGTTATTTAGCAGCCAAACAAGATGCTTAATTATTCAAATGATTAATGAAAAGCCTGTTGTATTTTTTACAGCAGGCTTTTTTTTTCGTCAACAGCTGTGTATAAGTATCCTTTCTTTTCTTCGTTATTAATATGAAACTTCGACATAAGCGAGGCCAAATAATTAACAATTTAGTAATGGTATCAAAAAAAAAGATAGTAAGTAAAGTAGCTAAAACGGCTACTAAAACAACCAGGAAACAAAAGGAAATCAGGAAGATTTTTGTACTTGATACCTCCGTTATTTTATATGACAATAATTCAATTAAGAATTTCAAGGAACATGATGTAGCAATTCCAATCACGGTTTTGGAAGAATTGGATAATTTCAAAAAAGGAAATGATACCATAAATTTTGAAGCCAGAGAATTTATTAGGTACCTCGATAATCTTTCTGGTGAGTATACCTTAACAGATTGGATCGCCATAAACGGACCCACACGTGGTCATTTTAAGGTAATCATGAATGAAAAAACCAAGATTGATGCCCAGGTAGTTTTTGGCGAACGCAAGGCCGATCACCGCATTTTAAATGCAGCTTTGGCAATGAAAGAACAATACCCTACCCGGCCAGTTATTATGGTCACCAAGGATGTTAATTTGAGGCTCAAAGCAAAATCTTTAGGAATATTGGCAGAAGATTATGAGACAGGAAAAATAAAAGATATTGATACGCTTCATACTGGACGGACCATTATAGACAAAGTTAGAACATCTGTGGTGGATGAAGTGTATGCTCGTGGATTTGTAAACTATGAATTGGTAATGAAAAAGAAACCAAAGGCCAATCATTTTTATATCCTAAAAAATACCCAAAACAGTGTACTTACTTGTTATAATGCTGAAACAGAAAGCTTAGAAAAGGTTAATAAAACTGGTGCTTCTGGCATTAAGCCAAGAAATGCAGAGCAAGCATTCGCATTGCACGCCGTGTTGAATCCACAAATAAAATTGGTTACCATTCAAGGTATGGCTGGTACAGGAAAAACACTATTGGCTTTAGCTGCCGCAATGGAACAAAAAGCCAATTACCGCCAAATTTATTTAGCACGACCAATTATTCCTCTTGGCAATAGAGATATTGGTTATTTGCCTGGCGATATCAAATCAAAAATTAACCCATACATGGAACCTCTTTGGGATAATTTAAAATTGATTCAGAACCAATGGAAGGAAACCGATAAGGAATTTCAAAAAATAACGGATATGGTGAACCAAGAAAAATTAATGGTTACACCCCTAGCCTATATTAGAGGTAGGAGCCTCTCCAATATTATTTTCATCATAGATGAGGCACAAAACCTTACACCATTAGAAGTGAAAACTATTATTACCAGAGCGGGTGAAGGAAGTAAAATTGTATTCACAGGAGATGTTTTTCAAATAGACACCCCTTACCTCGACTCACAATCTAATGGACTCTCCTATTTGATAGATCGCTTGCAAGACAACCCATTGTATGCACACATAACCTTAGAAAAAGGTGAACGTTCAGAATTAGCTAACTTAGCCAACCAATTATTATAATAGCAAATGAATTCAGAAAAAGCGAAGGCAAGACATTACCTGCAAAGTGAACGTAGGTTTTTAGAAGGACCAAGATCAAGAAAGCGGGAATTTATTTTTGCCTTTAAAGTTTGGTTTGAGTTTATAAAAGGATTCAGGGCATTACACTTTTTAGGCCCCTGTGTAACTGTTTTTGGAAGTGCGCGCTTTGATGAAAACCACGAGTATTATCAAAAAGCTAGAGAAATTGGTGCTGGTTTAAGTGATTTAGGTTTTGGTGTGATGACTGGCGGAGGCCCAGGTATTATGGAAGCCGCCAACAGAGGGGCATTTGAAAACAATGGATTTAGCATTGGGTGTAATATTCAATTACCACACGAACAAAAAGAAAATCCTTATCTCCATAGATGGGTTGATTTTAGGTATTTCTTTGTAAGAAAAACATTACTCATAAAATACTCATATGGCTTTGTTATTATGCCAGGTGGATGGGGAACTATGGATGAAATGTTTGAAGCATTAACACTTATCCAAACAGGCAAAATTGAAGATTTCCCTGTAGTTGTTTTTGGAACCACCTATTGGAAAAAATTAATTGAATTGTTAGATGATATGGTTGCCAATAAAACCATTTCTGAAACCGACACCAAAGAACATTTGTTGTTTACAGATTCAGTAGAGGAAGCAATGGCACATTTCAAAAAATATGCGATTCAAAAATTTGACTTAAAAAGAGAGAAAGTTTATAGACCTAGTGGCTTATTGGGTGAACGTTAATTGCGTTCGTCTTTTGCCATTTTTACTGCGCGTTGAAAACTTACAAAATAACCATTTCCCGCACCAGCCTTGTAATGGCAATGGTTACTAATGGTACCAGTTTCTTCACATTTACAGGCCACAATTTTATTGTTTTCAAAAAAGAACCGACAGTTTTCACAAGCTACAGCTGAGCACATTTTGAACTGTGCATCTTCATTTAAAACAAAATTGATTCCAACCAAATCTAAGTCAACTGCTGCAATTCTTTTTCTACCTTGGTAGGTGCAAGTTGCCAGTAAATAATATTCATTACCAAATTGGGTTATACTCATTTCTGTAACCTTGGTACCGTCTTTAAACGTCCACTCAAACGCTTTTATCAAAGAATTTTGATTGCTATTTATGGCAAAAGTTCCATTATTCATTTCTCCAATAATTACACCCGGTGTTTGAGAATACGCAGTGAACTGAACAAGAAAAAGACAAATAAAAAGTATTCTTTTAATCATATTTAAAATATTAACCGCCAATTAAACGTGCAATAAAATAGGCCGAACCAGCTGCCAAGGCGCCAATTAACAAGGTTTTAAACGCACCCATAAAAGGTTCTTGACCAATAATTTTTGTTTTAAAATACCCAAACGTAAACAAACAAATGGCAGTAACCACACAAGAGTAAATAAACCCATCATGTGCATTGTCTGAAAAAATTGGAAAGTAGGTACTCAATGGAACAATACCTCCTATTATATAAGAAACTCCAATAGTTAAAGCACTGGTGCACGCACGATTTAAATCTGGCTCCTCCAAACCTAATTCATAACGCATCATGAATTTAACCCATTGGTCTTTATTCTTTGATAATTCATCCACAATGGCTTCTGTAGATGCTTCACTTAAACCATATTCTTTGAATACATCACGTACTTCTTGTTTTTCAACTTCTGGATATACTTCTATCTCCCTATACTCTCTTTTGAGTTCACTGGCATAATGGTCTATTTCAGTTTTACCAGCCAAATATCCTCCCAATCCCATGGCAATACTTCCTGCAACTATTTCTGCTAAACCAGCAGTAACAATTACACCATTTCCTTGGGCAGCACCAGTTAAACCTGCAGCTAAGGCAAATGGAACCGTAAGGCCATCGCTCATTCCTATAACAATATCACGAACCATTTCACTTCCGCTAAAATGATTTTCTTCGTGACTATGGTGATGGTGTGGTAAATTTGACATTTTAAAAAATTTAAGGGAAGGGAAATTAAGATTTTATTCTTTCGTATTTAGTAATATTTGCAATATTGATTTCACTTAACAATTCAACGGCCTTAGGCTTTTCAATATCATCTGCGCCTTTAAATATGGAAACCAATTCATCACTCTTGGCTTCAAAAAACACCAAAAGCATAACCGTGTTAGGAGAAATTTTATATACTTTTTTAACTTGATCCAAGGCTATCATTATTTGTTTACGTGCTTGAAAAGCATCCTTGGTAAATTGGTCCATGCCTTTTCTATGGTATATGTAATAGGCATTACGCAGCGGACGAAAACGTTCATTTAAAATATTATCAATTAAATTGTAACGCGTTCTTACTGTTTTTTCAAAAGGCTTCCATCCTGCTTTGGCACTGGTTTGTTGCGCTAAATTAGCTATTTGAAAAGCCTTGGTAAAAAAGGGTGTTCCTCCCTCCGATGCAAAACTGTCAAAATCCAATGCTAAGGCGTAATAGGCATAAAAGCTCAATAAAGAAGAAAGGTCGCCCAAGTATTGCCCGTCTTGATATTCTACACGGTCTTGTTCTTGGTATTTAAAATCCCAATTTTCATCGTTAAAACTAAACAAGGTGGTATTATAGCTCGAACCAAAAACAGGCCTGCGAGATTGAATAATGGCAGAAGCCCTGTATTCATAGGAGTTTTGATCATAGGCTGCAATTATTATTTCAATATTTAGCTCTATTTTTTCATTATTGGCCATTTGCTCATTGGTCCAACGGCTATTATTCATAAAATCTTGAAGCCGCTGCTCCAAATTTCTAAAAATTGTTTTGTCTGTAATTTGAACCTGCTGGTCGTTTATTTTTACGCGACAAGAAAGTTCTTGTGCTTTCATTGAAAAGCCCAATAAACTGATAAAAACAAAAATAACTATTCCTTTACGCATGTATTATTTGTATAAGCTGGTCTACAATATCAATTGCCACAGCACTTTTCGACTTTAATCCGAAGTTATGAATTTTTCCGTCTTTATGGATAATTTGTACTTGATTGGTATCAACGCCAAAACCAGCGCCTTTATTTTTCAGAGAATTAAGCACAATAAAATCTAAGTTTTTTGCAACTATTTTTTTCTTGGCATTGGCCAACTCATTTTCAGTTTCCAATGCAAACCCAATCAACTTTTGTTTGTTGGTTTTTAAACGACCCAATTCCTTTAAGATATCAATAGTCTTTTTAAGCTTTAATTGAAACGTATCGCCATTCTTTTTTATTTTCTGCTCGCTTACCTTCTCTGGTGTATAATCTGCCACAGCGGCGCTTAAAATAGCAATATTGGATTTTTTAAAATGTTTCAAAGTAGCTTGAAACATTTCTTCAGCAGTATTCACGTCTATTTGCTGAATGTTTTTATGCTTTAAATTCAATTGGTTCGGACCGGCAATTAAGACAACCTTGGCACCTTTATTGGCAAGCACCTCAGCAATAGCAAAACCCATTTTGCCACTGCTATGGTTACCAATGAAACGCACAGGATCTATGTGTTCGTAGGTAGGACCAGCAGTCACAAGAACTTGTTTGCCAACTAATTCATTTGATTGGTTGAAATGGTTTTTAAGGAATTGGAAAATTTCCTCCGGTTCAGCCATTCTACCTTTACCATCTAAACCACTGGCTAATTCACCACTATTCGGTTCTATAATTAAATTGCCATAGGAGCTGATGGTCTTTAAATTATTTTGCGTGGCAGGATGTGCATACATATCCAAATCCATTGCAGGAGCGACAACCACAGTACATCTGGCAGAAAGGTAAGTTGCAAGTAATAAATTATCGCAAAGCCCATTGGCCATTTTCGCCAAAGTGTTTGCTGTTAATGGTGCTAGCAGCATTACATCTGCCCACAAACCAAGTTCTACATGATTGGTCCATTCGCCTTTATCACCTTTTATAAATTGAGATTGAACGGGATTTTTGCTAAGTGTAGCAAGTGTTACAGGCGTAACAAAATCGCGTGCAGCCGGAGTCATTACAATTTTAACCTGAGCGCCCGCTTTAACAAATAAGCGGGTCAATGCAGCTGTTTTGTAGGCTGCAATGCTCCCGCTTATTCCAAGTAGTATTTTTTTTCCTTCAAGCATTTGAAGGCAAATTAAGCTATTAGTTTTCTTCTGCCAAACGCTTTTCCTTTTCAGGATTGCGGAAATGCACTTTTTCGTCTAAAAACTCTTCGGTAGCAATAAGTGTTGGCTTAGGCAAACGCTCGTAGTACATGCTAATTTCAATTTGCTCACGATTTTCAAATACTTCTTCCAAAGTATCGCTATCGTTGTTAAATTCATCCAATTTGGCGTGCAATTCTTCTTTCAATTGAGCACCAATTTGGTTGGCACGCTTGGCTATGATTGCAATAGACTCATAGATATTGTCGGTACCTTTTTCCAATTTCCTCAAATCACGCGCGATGGTGGTTGATGGAACATTTTGATAATTGTTGTTAGCCATTTTATTTATTTGTTACTTTATTTTTTGAATTTCATCTGAGATACAAATACCCTTATCGAAATAAAGAATATGATGTACCTGTTTATAATTAAAATCTATATAAGATATCCCTTCAACATTGTTTTCAATTTTATTGACACTTGAATTAGGCAACCTATAAACAAGCGACATACAATTGGCGTAGGCTTTTCCAATAAACTCCGCTTTCTCTTCTAGGCGGTTGTTGGTTGGATCGGCACTTTCCATCAATTGATAACTACTGCTCGCTTCTCCTCCCATATTATTGCTTACCGCAGTGGTATCCGGTTTAAGCATAATGTTTGGCGATTCTGAATCTTCCTTCTTTAACCACCATAGCGCAGCAACTAAGGCAAGAAAGACTAAAATTATCACAATTCCATTTTTCATAGTTTTACCTTGGAATTAATTTTAGCAATTTCCAATAAAACCCTTTCCTTCATTTCTTTGGCATCGTTCATAAACTTGCTGCTTTCGGTGTATTGCTCTGCAAACTCCTCATAAGCTAACAAGGTATTGTTATAACGCTCCAATTGTTTTTCGGTTATACTATTCTTAGCCAATAAATAATTGGCCTTCACAACCAAAAAATCTACTTCCTCTTTTTGAGGCATTTCTGGGTATTCACGCGAAATATTTTTCAAAGTTACAATTGCACTTTTGTACTCACCCATGTCGTAGTACATTTTTGCCGCCTTATAAGCTTTGTAACTCAACTTCTCTCTCAATTTATCTAAGTAATTATTTACCTCAGGAATGTATTTACTTTCTGGGTAAACATTGATAAATATTTTAAATGTTTCTATTGCTTTATAGGTATCGGTTTGATCCAATTCTGGTTCGTACGATTCTAAAAAAGCACAATAGGCATTCATGTACAAAGATTCTTCTGCATGTTCACCTGTTGGAAAATTCTCGAAATAGGTTTTAAACTGAAAGCCCGCCAAAGCATACATTTTTAAACCAAAATTACATTGCGCACTGTTGTAAAGAACTTTTTCTGCTGTGGGTGTTCCACTGTAAGCATCTTCCACCTGTTCGTATAGACTGATAGCTCTTACAAAATCTTTCTTTTTGTAATAAGCATCCGCCAATTCTAACTTCAACCTATTGTCAGGGTTCTTTAGTGCTTGTTGGTACTTATTTGAACAAGCAGCAAGCAGAAGTGAAACAAACAGAATACAAATACCGAAATACCTCATAGTTAGCAAACTGCAAACATACACTTTTTATTTTGTCTTTTTCAATTATTTTTACATCGGATTGAACAGGCAATATACACATATCTTATTGATTATTTGGCTCTTAATGAGTTCTAGCACCCTCTATGCCCAAATTGATTCTCCCTTTCAATTGTTTCTTCTCTCAAAACCTTCTGACACTGTAGTAGTTAAGTCCAAATCCAAACTTCAACCCGACAGTTTAATTAAATACGCCATGTCGTTTATGGGCGACCGTTACCGCAGGGGTGGCACTGGTGCAAAAGGATTTGATTGCAGTGGTTTTACCATGATGGTTTTCCGAAAATTTGGAATAAAATTACCTCATACTTCGGCTGGGCAGAGTTTTATGGGCGTTGAGGTGCAGCGGAAACAAATTAGCAAAGGCGATTTACTCTTCTTCAAGGGCCGAAATAGCAGGAGAAGAGGAATTGGGCATGTAGGAATTGTGGTTTCTAATAAAGGCGAACCAATTCAGTTTATCCACTCCAGCACAAGCGCTGGTGTTCGGATCGACCGATTGGATGCACCCTACTATAAACGAAGATTTATGAAAGCCACCAGGGTTTTGCCTCTTCGCTAATCCATCAAAAAATATTACCTTCGAATAAATCAATTATTTTTGTAAATAAGCTATTTAATAAAATATAAACTTTATGAGCATCCGCAAACCTTTTAACCTGAATAAATGGATTGAAGAAAATCGTCATTTATTAGTTCCACCTGTAGCCAATAAAAATCTTTACCCAGAAGGAACAGATTATATTGTTATGATAGTTGGTGGTCCAAATGCACGTAAAGACTATCACTTTAACGAAACGGAGGAATTGTTTTACCAATTAGAAGGAAATATTACCGTAAACATCCAAGAAAATGGCCAAGTTGTTCCTATTCATTTAGGTCCTGGCGACATGTTTCTTTGCCCTCCAAACACACCCCATTCACCCGGAAGAACAGAGGGTTCTATTGGATTGGTAATAGAGCGTGTTCGTGAAGGTAAAGGGTATAAAGATGGCCTTTTGTGGTTCTGCGAAAAATGTAACCATAAATTACACGAAGTATATTTTGAATTGCAAAATATTGAAACTGATTTTCTAAATCATTTCAAACATTACTATGGATCGGAAGATTTACGTACTTGCAAAAGTTGTGGGCATGTAATGGAAACCAATCCTAAATTTCTGTAATTAAAACACAGTAATGACAACACTTACAAGGAAGAAGCAATTAGCTTCCCTCCTTTTTCTCCTTGCCTTTTCTTTTAACAGTTTTGGACAAATAAATTGGTGGAACCAAAAAACCGCTTATGAAATTTTTGTCAGAAGTTTTTATGATTCAAATGCAGATGGAATTGGTGATTTTAATGGCTTAACACAAAAATTAGATTACTTAAATGATGGTAATGCCAATACCAATAACGACCTTGGAATTGGTTTAATTTGGTTGATGCCAATTAATGCTACACCCAGCGATCATGGCTATGATGTGACCAATTATTACGCTGTTAATCCTAAATATGGCAGCATGATTGAGTTTAAGTCTATGCTTACCCAAGCCCATAATAAAGGAATAAAAGTAGTAATGGATTTGGTTTTAAACCATACCTCAGATCAACACCCTTGGTTTGTAAAATCTGCTGCTAACGACCCATTTTATAGAAACTTCTATCGTTGGGAAACTGCACCAAGCAGTCAGACCGGCCCGTGGGGACAACAATTGTGGTACAGTAAAAATGGTAGTAATTATTATGGCTTGTTTTGGAGCGGTATGCCCGATTTAAATTACAATTACCAACCTGTTAAAGACAGTGTATTTGCCATTGCAAAATATTGGTTGCAAGAAGTTGGGGTAGATGGATTTAGATTAGACGCTGCCATGTATTTATTTGAGGAAGGAACTACGCTTAAAAACCATCCTAAAACCATTGCTTTTTGGAAAGAATTCAATGACAGTTGTGAGGCTTGGAAACCCAATTCATTATTGGTTGGAGAGGTTTGGGATGCACCAGCTAGTATTAAACTATATACAGGCAAATTAGATATGTGTTTTGAGTTTAATTTAGCCGATGCCAATATCAATGCTATTTCAAGTGGCAATCCCTACAATTCGCGGGTGACATTGAACAATACGAAAACAAATTACCAAGACAATCAATTTGCGACCTTTTTAACCAACCATGACCAAAACCGTGTATTTGATGTTTTTAATACCAATATTGAAATGAATAAGGCGGCGGCTAGTTTGTATCTTACACAACCCGGTGTACCCTTCTTATATTATGGCGAAGAAGTTGCGATGCGTGGTTCAAAACCCGATCAATATATCAGAAGACCTATGCAATGGTCAAATGCCGGCAATGCTGGCTTTTCAAGCGTTAACCCATGGATTAGTATCAATAGCAATTACGCCAATTACAATGTAAGTGTAATGCAATCCGACCCAAACTCAATTTGGAACCATTACCAAAAATTAATTAGAATTAGAAACCAACAAGGTGCAATACAAATGGGTGCCTACCAAAATTTAATTAGCACCCATAATGAAGTTCATACTTACCAAAGAAGTTTAAATGGTCATGATATTATTGTGATGGTGAACACAAGTAATACTAAAATTGACAGTGTGCAATTTGTGATGACAAGAAGTGATGGCAGTTCAGGAAATTGCAAATTTGTTGATTTAATGAACGACACTAGTTTTTTTATAATGGGAAATGGCATGTATCCTATAAATTTGCCGCTTAAGCCATATCAAACAAGGATTATTGCAGTAGACTATCCAATAGGATTGCAACACAACAATTGGCAGAACAAGCTCCTTGTTTTTCCCAATCCAGCTAACATTGAAATAAATATTGTGAAGCAATTTTTGGATCAGCATCAAATCCAATTGCAATTGTTTAGTTTAAGTGGAGAGCTATTGTTAGTCAAAGAAAAAATTGAGGAATTTAACACCTATCCTATTTCATTGCCCAAGGGAATATATCTCTTAAAATTTACCAATGAACTTGGAGAATGTAGCACACAGAAATTGCTGATCAATTAAAAAAAAAGCCCTTTATCAAGGGCTTTTTTTTAGTTAAAATTCAATTTTGGAAAGCGGTAAGCCTCACCATCATGAATAAATAATTCATTTATTTCAATTGTAATAAATTGGTGAATGGGGAATTGCTGAACAATATCCAAAACCTCATCTGCTCTTTCTGCAAGGAATACAATCCAACCTTTACTTCTATCAAAACTTATAGAGTAAGACAAAATTTGACCACCAGAAATAAGTTCATTGATATATGCCCTGTGCGCAGGTATCATGCGCATGAAGTTCATATCAATTTCATCGGGTAAAAATATCTCCACCATAAATTGTTTTTTCATAGTCTACGTGTTTTTTTTATTGATTGTTTCAATAATTGTGCCTCAAATATGATTTTTTTTGTGACATTTTACGATTTATTAACCTGAAAATGTGTTTTTGCCTCATATTATGACATTTCAAATAGATTATTTTTGCAATAATGATTAAAGATAGAAAAGGATTTTTATTTAAAGATAGAGAAATCAGCTGGTTACACTTTAACGATCGCGTGCTACAAGAAGCTGAGAATCCATTAAATCCATTAATGGAAAGAATAAAATTTTTGGCTATTTTTTCTTCTAACCTAGATGAGTTTTTTAGGGTTAGGGTGGCCCAAATAAGGCGCATGCAGCGGTTAAATGGGAAAAAGGCTATTTCAGAATACCAATCCTCTCCAGATGAAATATTGTCGGAAATACAACTGACAGTAATGGTGATGCAAGACAAATTTACCGAAATTTACGAACAACAATTAATACCTGCCCTCGCTAGAAATAAGATCTTCTTAATTGAGGAAAAACAGGTAAACGAAAAGGAAAGTAAAATCATTCAAGATTATTTTAAAATGAATGTTTTGAATCATCTTTTTCCTGTTTTGTTAGACCACCTCAAACAAATACCACATTTACGAGACAGAAGTATTTACCTGGCTGTTCGTATGAAAAATAGTCTTAGTGGCAAAGAACCAAAACATGCCATTATTGAGATTCCAACAAACATTATTAGCAGGTTTTTCACGCTTCCAGAACATGAAAACTCGCAACATATTATATTATTAGAAAACATTATTAGACTCAATTTAAAACGCATATTTTCTATTTTTGATTTTGAAGAATTTGAGTCGTACATCATTAAACTAACGAGGGATGCAGAATTTGAAATAAGCAAGGATGAAACAGATTATTCAAGCAATCTTTTAGATAAAATTCAAAAAAGTTTAAAACAACGTTCTAAGGGTGTCCCTACCCGATTTGTATACGATGAAGCCATGCCAAAAGACATGTTGGAATTGCTCATTAAAAAACTAGAACTTAAAAATGTGAACCTAATACCTGGTGGTCGTTACCATAATTTCAAAGACTTTATGGACTTCCCTCAAATTGGTAAAAAGGAGGATTATTTTGCCCCACTTCAACCATTACTTGTAAAAGACCTCGAGCAGGAGAAGCGCATGTTTGATGCCATTACAAAGAAGGACATCATGTTGCATCATCCCTACCAAAGTTTTGATTACCTTATTCGTTTCTTAAGGGAGGCCGCTATTGACCCAAATGTAAGCACCATTCTAATTACCTTATACCGAGTTGCCAAACATAGCAATGTGGTAAATGCGCTCATTAATGCCGTTAAAAATGGCAAAAAAGTAATGGTGTTGATGGAGTTGCAAGCGCGCTTTGATGAAGAGTCAAATATTTATTGGACGAACCAATTGCAAGAAGCCGGTGCGCAAGTACATTTTGGTAAAGCTGGTCAAAAGGTGCATAGCAAACTGTGTTTAATATACAGAAGAGAGGATGAAAAAATAGTTAAGTATGCACACCTTTCAACAGGCAATTACAATGGCGTAACTGCAAGAATTTACAGCGACTTTTCCTTATTTACCAAAGACACGCGTATTTGTGATGAAATAGAGGCGCTCACCGACATATTATTTATAAATCTTAAGCGAAGTGGCTTTAAGCATTTGTTGGTAGCTCCTGATTTTATGAAACAAAAATTCATAGAATTAATTGAGCAAGAAGCAGCTAATGCAAGAGTAGGAAAGCCCGCTTTTATTAAGGCAAAAATGAATTCTTTGGTAGATACAGAAATCATCAAAAAATTATACGAAGCAAGCAATGCGGGAGTGAAAATTCAATTGATTGTAAGAGGTATTTGTTGTTTGGTTCCTGGCATTGAAAACAGCAGCAAAAACATTGAAGTAGTGAGCATTATAGATAGATTTTTAGAGCATGCCCGTCTCTTTATGTTTTGTGCTGATGGCAAAAATAAGACCTATTTATCTTCTGCCGATTGGATGAGCAGAAACCTAGTGAACCGCATAGAAGTAGCTTTTCCTGTATATGAAGGCACTCATAAACAAACCTTAATGGATATTTTTGATTTGCAATGGAACGACCCAATTAAGGCAAGAAAAATTGATGGTATGAGTGATATCATTTATACTTCCAAAACACATTCGTTGGAAGCACGCTCATCGCAACAAGCTATTATGAATTATTTGGCTACTAAATAATTTACTTTCCTTCTACAACATTATTCCCATTTGTGGTATAAAAGAGCGTTGGGCAAGCCTGACGCTTTGCGAGGTATTCTTGGTATGTGGTACTAAAGTCTTTGCGTAAATCCATGCAT
This sequence comes from Bacteroidota bacterium, assembly GCA_947449515.1. GTDB lineage: Bacteria > Bacteroidota > Bacteroidia > UKL13-3 > UKL13-3 > B1. The sequence goes on along the minus strand of CANFSD010000005.1, from coordinate 10,965 downwards.
TGGGTGAAATTGTCATTGAGGCCCATGAGCATTTCAGTTCCTTCTCTAACCGCAAAATTACCGCTTTCATGCGCGGTGATATAATCTACATAATTGTTTTGAACCAAATAATTTTTAAACAAAGGGTTAGCTCTTCTATTGATTAAAATACGCACCCCACAACGCGCTGCAATGCTTAAATCAAGAACATCATCAAAGAAGTAAGCAACTTCATTGATTTGTATGTTTTGGTTGGCACAGAATTGCTCTAAAGCAATAATTTTATGCGGCACTTTATAATAACAGCCATCAAAATGTTCGCGTTCGGCAAAATAAAACGCCATTTCATTGCGCTCACCAGAGATAATGGCAGTAGCAGGCAATTGTTGGTGTAACAGGTAATGACTAAAACGAAGCATATTGGTTCCCATGCTATCGGCTTCGTTGAAGGTGCTGCTTTTGTTCTCGTTTTTGGCAGCATTGTTAAACACGCCATCCCAATCAAATACAAACGCTTTTATCCCTTTCATTTTTAGAGATAATGCTTCAATTGGGGTGCAAAATACACCACCAATTTGCGTAAAAACAGATTCGGTATGGTTCATGGGTTAAATTATTTTTCTAAGACAATTTTCAATTTGTCTAATCCTGTTTGCAACATGCCACCCAATTCATCTTCCATACCTATGATAGGTAATAAGAAATTGGTAGGGTAATCCATTCTTCCATCAAAGCCCCATTTTACCAGGGTGCTTGAATCACCTTGTGCTTCAGTTAAAAAATAGGCATGGTCTTTTGATTCAAATGGTTCTTTAAAACGCAATTCTAAATCTACTTGTTTGTTTTCTACAATACCAATAATTTCTTGTTCTCCCGTACCTAAGTCTTTGTTATTGCTCTTCCAACGAGATATTGCACCAACCATTCCATCTGTACCCGACATAGATTTCTCCATGTTTGAATCTGTTAAGGCCCAAACACTGAATTCATCTTGGCTCTTTAAAAAACGAAGGAAATTAAAAACTTGTGCATTCGGTTTATGAATTACAATTTGACGTTCAACAGCAAATTCATTTTTAATAAAAAGTGCTGAAACCAATACCAAGGCTACTAAACTTAAAAGAATAATTGAGATGTATTTAAAAATTTTCATAAAATAAATAATTAGGTTCGAACCAATACTTTTTTCAAAAAAAAGGCCGCCACTAGGGACGGCCTTTCAAATTTATATAGAACTAAGCTTCTAAATCTTGGATGTCAATCATACCAATTGGCTTACCATTTTCGGTAACCAAAATGGTATCCACTTTGGTTGATTTGAATAAGCCAGCGGCTTCGTTTAATAAAGCAGAACCTTCAATAGAAACCGCTTTACCGTATTCAAAATCACCAACGTTTTTACTTAAAACATCTCTGCCTTCTGTTTGAATTTTTCTGCGCAAATCGCCATCTGTGAATACACCTTTAAGGCTGCCATCTGCATTTACTACAGTAACAGCACCAAAACCAAATTCAGTCATTTTAACAATGGCATCAGCTAAATTGGTATCAGCCGCTACTACTGGATTTACTGCATTGATAGCTTCTTTCACTCTTACCGTCATTAAGCGGGTATCATGAATAAACTGATCTGTTCCAACCGTTGTGAAATGATTTTCTGTTAACTGTTTCATGATTTTCAATGGAACAGTAATGGTATGAACACCAAGGTTGATGGCATTTCTGATATGTTCCATGGTACGAACCGAAGAGAACATTACTTTGGTATCATAACCATAATGATCTACCGCATCAACAATTTGAGCAACTAAATCTAGGGCATCATGACCTTGGTCTTGCAAACGACCAACCAAAGGACATACGTATGTTGCACCAGCATGCATAGCCATGTATGCTTGTTGCAAAGTATAAACCAAATGTACATTTACCAAAAGTCCTTCGTTACGCAACATTTTACAAGCGCGCACACCTTCTAAAGAAACAGGTATTTTAAATACTGTTTTCTTTGGATCTAGTCCTAGGGCTAATTGACGTTTAGCTTCAGCCAAAACATCTTCGGCAGTATCACCTAATGCTTCTATTTGAAGCACAGGAACAATTTTTGAAAGCTTTACAATCATGGCATCCACATCGGTAATACCTTCACGTTGCATGAAAGTAGGTGTTGTGGTTAAACCATTTAAGAAACCTAATTTAAAGGCTTCTTCAATTTCTTTTAAGTTTGCTGAATCTAAATATAATTCCATGTTATAATCTAATAATGATGCTTTTGGGCAAAAATAGTCTTAAAATTCAATTTTGCTAAAAGCAGGCTAATTAATATTTGTAAAGGCTTATTTATTGCGGGTACTCACTTCCAATTGGTGCAAGGCAATTAAAGGTTTTAAAAACTCTTCTAATTGGTAAACAGACAATTGAGATGCAGCATCACACAAAGCTGAAGCTGGATCTGGATGGGTTTCAATAAAAACACCATCAACGCCTGCAGCAACCCCTGCCCTACTTAAAACAGGCAAAAATTCTCTTGCACCACCTTTTGCATCGGCACTTGGGATACCATATTTTCTAATTGAATGGGTAATATCAAATACTACAGGATAACCAATTTGTCCCATTAAAAAGAAGCTTCTAGGATCCACAACCATATCGTTGTAACCAAAAGTATAACCTCTTTCAGTTAAAATTACTTGATCGTTTCCAGCATCAATACATTTTTGTACGGGGTGCTTCATATTTTCTGGTGCTAAAAACTGACCATGTTTGATGTTGATTACACGACCTGTTTTTGCGGCGGCAACCATTAGGGTTGATTGCATGCACAAATAGGCTGGAATTTGCAATACATCACAAACCTCACCAGCAGCAGCGGCTTGATCTGGGTAATGAATATCTGTTAACAAAGGAAAACCAAATTGCTCTTTCACCTTGGCTAAAATCTTAACGCCTTTATCCAAACCTGGGCCATCATAATATTTTAAGCTACTGCGGTTATCTTTTTGAAAAGAAGACTTATAAATCATTTTGATGTTTAACTTTTCTGAAACCTCTTTCAATTTTTCAGCAGTTTTCATCATAATAGATTCATCTTCTATCACACATGGTCCTGAAATAAGGAATAGCTCATCGCTACCACATTCAATATTTCCAACTTTAACAATTTTGGTCATCTTATATTTTTTATTAATTATAATCTTCTAAACAAACCTTCTATGCGTTCAATGGTAATTTTGTCTTTCCAATCTGTACCAATGGCATGGTTCCACATATGTGGCAAATTATACGCTACATGGGCCATTGCCGTAATTTCTGCCTCCGTCCAATTGGCACTTAATCCTTGTGGCAATACAATATTGTGTTTGGCCAACATGGTTTTAAATTCGGCCACGCCTTCTGGGTAAAAATCACCCAGGTGTTGGAAAGCTAAGCAATTGGCATAGCAATGTTTTTCACCAAAAATTTTGCTCAAGCCATAGCTCAAGGCATGACAAACACCCACTTCTGAATAGGTAAGGCTTAAACCACCCATTAAAGAAGCTACCATTAATTTATCATCGTTTTCGGCTGATTGACCAGCTTTGTCACTTAAATAAATATCACGACAAAGTTTCAATGATTGCTCACCGTAAGCCATGCTGTAAGCATTGTTTAGGATACCATCGCGACTTTCGATACAATGAATAAAGGTATCCATACCAGTATAAAACCATTTGTCTACAGGTACACTTTCGGTTAATTCTGAATCAAGAATTACTTGATCAAAAATGGTCCAATCACATTTTAAGCCTAGTTTTTTCTCCGGACCTGTTAATACGGCTGTCATGCTGCATTCTGCGCCAGTACCAGAAATAGTTGGAACACCTAAATGATAAACACCTGGATTTTTAATTAAATTTAGTCCTTGGTAATTTTGAGATGGACCGTCATTGCAAAGCATTAATGAAAGTGCTTTGGCAATATCCATAATGCTTCCACCACCAATACCAATAATTCCAGAGGGCAATCCTTTTTGCGCAAGAATTTCATCACGCAATTGGTCTATTTGTTCTGTAGTTGGTTCATGTGGATCCACATCAATAAAATAAATGGTATCCTCAGGTAACTGCTGTAAACGGTTTTCAAGCGCTTTGCCTTTAAAGAAATTGTCTACAATGTATACAAAATACTTCTTGTTTAAATCACGTTTTGGAGCAACAATTTCGGCCAATTGGTTAAAGCTACCTCTGCCAAAAACTGTTTTTTCTATCGATTTAAAATTCTTGTGGCTCATTATTAATATTTAAGCGGTTTGAACCAATGCCGATTGAATACAAGCCGTCATTTTTGAAATCAAATCATTCAATTCTTGTTCTGTCCAAGTTGCCTTAATACCAAATGAGATTAAACGACCAATGGTTTCTTGTGTTTTAGGCAATTCCATGTTATTGTAATCTTGGGGTGCACCAAGCAATTGTACATTGGTTTTAGCAGCTACATTGCCATTTTTAATATGGTTCCATTGGTTAATAAAATGGTACATATTGGTGAACCAATAATTGAAACCACCCACACCATTGTTATTAAATTCTTCAACAACTTTCTGTGCGCTGGTGGTATCTGGTAAAAACATATTAAGGAAGGTAGCTGAATCCCCGTTTGGATCGGGAATTGTTGCAAAACTTACTCCTGGAATTTTACCCAATTCTGCCATCATGTGTTGTTTGATTTTATTATTAAGGGTTCTAATCATTGGCACACGGCGTGTTTGAACCAAACCGATTGCTGCATGTAATTCAGAAATTCTATAATTAAACCCTAAAACTGGATGATTTTCCATACCACGGTTATTGCCAATATGGTCATGACCATGATCTGAAAAACTATCTGCTAATTTATAGGCATTTTCATCATTGGTAACCATTACGCCACCCTCACCGGCTGTTGCAATTTTAAAAAAATCGAAACTGTAACATCCCGTTTTACCAAATAAACCTGTTGATGTTCCTTTATAGCTTGCTGCCATAGCTTGGCCAGCATCTTCTACTAGCACTAAATTATGCTCTTTAACCAAGTCCATAATTTCGTCCATTTGGGCCATTTGACCGCACATATGCACTAACAAGATAGCTTTGGTTTTTGGCGTGATTGCTTTTTTAATACCAGCTGCGCTTAGGCAAAGTGTTTCATCAATTTCTGCAAAAACAGGCAAAGCACCTGCAAAAATAACTGCTTCAACAGATGCGATATAGGTAAAAGGAGGAACAATTACTTCATCACCTGCACCGATTCCGGCAGCAGCTAGGGCACAAGAAACAGCGGTACTTCCGCTAGAAACGGCATGTGCATATTTTGCACCTACCAAAGAAGCTACTTCATTTTCAAATGAACGTGCTTTCCAAATGCCATTTCTTTGTGCATCATGGTTGAACCTAAAAAAAACACCAGTTTCGAGCACTTCGTTGATTTCTTTTTTCTCTTCAGCGCCGTAAAATTCTGTACCTGCCATAATTGTTAAATTTATTGGACTGCAAAAATAAACAATATTGCAGTCTTTTGCCTAGAAAAATAGGGATAAGCTATTAAGAAGAAAAATTATTACTTTGTTGCGACAATAAATCGGCAAAAAGAGCATCACCATTTAGGTTTATCTGCCTACTTCTTAATGGATTGCGTTGCGAAAAGCCGTACAAATATTGTTTATCATAATGGCTTAATACCAAGTCTGCCCAATCTTCTTTGTTGCCAATTTTAATAGCATCTACAGCCAACCTGTTGTTTAGATCGCCCATTCTCTTTCTAATCTTTTCTGTAATTTGAGCCAAAACGGGCGCTTCAAAACAGCCATATTCTTTAATTATTTGTAATTTTCTTTCCTCAAAAGCGTAATCAAGAAAATGAACAAAGCCATTTCTAATTCCAAGGTAAATTTGCGTTGGAACCTGCAGTGTTCCTATTAACCTGCTTTCATCTTCTATCCAAATAACTTTGCTTGGATCGAGGCTTATTAATTTCTGGTACAATAAATTTTCAAATTGTTCTTGGCTTGGTTGTTTTTGCATGCCCAATGCACCAAATGCAGAACCTTTATGGTTTGCCAAACCTTCAATATCCAAAATTTGCCCGCCTCTATTTTCCAATTCATGCAAAATAGTAGTTTTACCAGAACCCGTTAGTCCGCCTAAAACTTCAAAACTAAAATCGCCACTTAAATAATTTAAAACAAGGTTACGGTAAGTTTTGTAACCTCCCTGCAGCACACTCACTTTAAAGCCAGCAGATTGCAAAAGGCTTCCCATGATTTGACTGCGCAAGCCACCTCTCCAGCAATTGACATGAATATCATGCCCATCAAAACGCTTGTAGGCTTCCGAGATTATTTCACTGAATTTAGGTCCTATGAGTTGGTATCCTAATTTAACTGCTTCTCTATGACCTTGCTTTTTGTAACAGGTTCCAACTAATTTTCTTTCTTCATTATTGAGAATTGGAAAAGAAATTGCGCCAGGAATATGTCCTTGTTCAAACTCGCCTTCACTACGTGCATCAAGCAATAAGGCAGGTGTACTTGGTTGGAGATATTCGGAAATGTTTTTTAATTTTAACATTATTGGCTGATGCATCTAAATTTATGACAAAAAATAATGAAATTCGCGACCGATTATGGAAGAAAAAGTTCTCATCATAGATTTTGGGTCGCAATATACCCAATTAATTGCTCGTCGTTTACGCGAGTTAAATGTTTATTCAGAAATTCACCCTTGTACCAATATTCCAGCTTTGGATATCAATACCAAGGCCGTAATTTTAAGTGGAAGTCCCTACAGCGTTAATGATGGAATTTTACCTGATGTAGATTTAAGTCCATACAGAGGTAAATTGCCTCTGCTTGGCGTTTGTTATGGCGCACAGTTATTGGCCAAACAAAATGCCGGTTATGTGGTACCAAGTAAAATAAGAGAATACGGTCGTGCCAATTTAATCAGCGTAAGCGATAGTCCTTTGTTTGCGGATGTACCGGTTGACAGTCAGGTTTGGATGAGCCACGGCGATACTATTCAAGATATACCAGCTCATTTTGAAATAATTGCCAGCACAGAAAGCGTAAAGGTTGCGGCCTTTAAGATTAAAGAGGAAAACACCTACGCTATCCAATTTCACCCAGAAGTAACGCACAGTATAGATGGGAAAACCATTTTACATAATTTTATTAGTAAGGTAGCAGGATTAAAACAAAATTGGACACCCACACACTTTATTGAAAACACCACTGCAGAATTAAAGGCCAAATTAGGCGATGATAAAGTAATCCTTGGATTGTCTGGAGGCGTAGATTCTTCAGTTGCTGCCATGTTATTAAAAGAAGCCATTGGGTCGAACCTAACAGGTATTTTTATTGACAATGGATTGTTGCGCAAAGATGAATTTGCCCAAGTATTGCATGCTTATAGAAATATGGGTATTAATGTAATTGGTGTAGATGCTGGTAAAAAATTCTTAGATGCCTTAAAAGGAATCAGTGATCCTGAATTAAAAAGAAAAGCCATTGGCCGTGTATTTATAGAGGTTTTTGATGAGGAAGCCAGTAAAATAGACAATACCAAATGGTTGGCGCAAGGAACCATCTATCCAGATGTAATTGAAAGTGTTAGTGTAAAAGGTCCATCAGCAACTATTAAAAGTCATCATAACGTAGGTGGTTTGCCAGAAAACATGAAGTTAAAGATAGTTGAACCTTTGCGCATGTTGTTTAAAGATGAGGTAAGAAATGTGGGTGCAGCCTTAGGCATGGATCCAATTATTTTAAACCGCCATCCTTTTCCTGGTCCGGGTTTAGCTATTAGAATCTTAGGAGATATTACCGAAGAAAAAGTAAGGATTTTACAAGAGGCCGACCATATTTTCATCAGTGAGTTAAAAGACAAAGGCCATTATAATAATGTGTGGCAAGCCGGAGTGGTATATTTACCTATCCAATCGGTTGGTGTAATGGGCGATGAAAGAACTTATGAAAATGTAGTTTCATTGAGAGCAGTAACCTCTGTAGATGGCATGACTGCAGATTTTTGTCATTTACCACATACCTTTTTAGGAATGGTTGCCAACAGAATTATCAATGAGGTTAAAGGCATCAATCGCGTTGTATACGATATTAGCAGTAAGCCACCAGCAACCATTGAGTGGGAATAAGAAAGTTATGAAGAATTCCATTTTTGTTTTAGTATGTTGTTTATGGACAAACTTGCTTTTTGCACAGAAACCATTGAGTGAAACCAATGGAGAAAAGTTTCAAATAGCTGTGGCAATGCCCTTTTGCGGCAAGCAATTAATGGAAAACCCTAACCACAAAAACGCTGCCATTGCCAATGCATGCAGACAGTATTATGAAGGTTTTATTTTAGCGCTCGATAGTTTTAAGAAAAACGAAACACCAATTGAAATAAAGGTGTATGATACCCAAAGAGACACCCTGGTATTAAGGAAAATACTAGAAAAGAAGGAAATTTTAAATTCAGATTTAATTGTTGGTCCTGTTTTAAAAGAAGGCAATGAAATGATGCTAGGATTCTGTGAGAAGAATAAAATTTTTCATGTATCGCCATTCTTGACCCTAACCAAAAGTAAAATTGAAAATCCTTACTTAATTTCTGTTTATCCAGACCTCTCCTATTATGGAAATTTTATTTTAGATGATATTGTTAGAACGGGTGATCAAAGTGCCAATATCATAGTATTATCTGGCAAGGAAAGCAATGATAAGGTATTAAGTGCGAGTATTAATTCCTTAAAAAGTAAATATCCCAATTACAGTTTTAAGAATGTAGAAATTGGTAAGTACACCGATTTAAAATTGGCTTATAAATTGGGTAAAATCAACCATATTATTGTGAGCAGTGAAAACGAGTTTTTGGTAAATTCTGCTTTAAGATTTATGGCTGATTCCAATTCATTTGTAGATATGCAGGTATACGGATTGAAAAAATGGTTAGAATTCACCTCCATCAATATTGCCCAATATGAGCAATTAAAGGTAAAAATTATTAGTCCATTTTATTTTAATTATGCCGACCCAAACAATAAATTATTTATAGAGAAATACCGCGAAAGATTCTTTACTGAACCAAGTGAGTATGCAGTAACAGGGTTTGAACAAGCCAGCTTTTTTATAAGTAGCTTAATTCAACAAAATGGGCAATTAAATGCCATTGAAAAGCAAGAGAAAAATAAACCATTAAGCAATTGGTTTTTAATAGGCAGAAGACCTGGAGGAAAAAGCCTTCAAAACAGTAAATTAAATATTCTTTATTTTAAAGAAGGACGATTGGAAAGATTGGATTTTTAAAAAATCCAACGGAACAATAAGAACAATCCACCTGATAATACCATACAAACAGGCAAGGTTAACAACCATGCAATTGCGATGCTTTTAATGGTTTTGCTTTGTAGGTTTTTAATTCCTTTACTTGCCACCATAGAACCTGCAATACCTGAAGATAATACATGCGTGGTGCTCACTGGCAAACCTAACCACGTAGAAAATCCAATAGTTGATGCCGCAACAATTTCTGCGCTTGCACCTTGGGCGTAGGTTAAATGTTGTTTACCAATTTTCTCGCCAATGGTAGTAACAATGCGCTTCCAGCCAATCATGGTGCCAAGACCAAGGCTTATAGAAATCATGAAAATAACCCAGAGTGGCGCATATTCTGTGAGTGATTTAAGTTGATCTACATTCTTTTTAAGCTTTTCTTTATTTATCTGGCTCAGGTTGGTATTTTTACTAGCCAAAAGAACTTTTGTTGATTTACCTAATAATACCAAATCTTTTCTAATTCCAGACTTCTCATGGTTATCTAGCATGGCAATTTCGCTGTGCGATTGTAGCAATGTATCAATATTGGTGAGGTAATTTTGTGCTTTGGTAAATTCAAATTTCTCATCTTCATTTAATTCATTCACATTTATTTTAGAATAAATCATTTGAATTTCGTTCACATTATCTAATAAATCAGCTGGTCTTTTTTCGGTATTAAGTGTAAAGTAACCCGGCACAATTGCTATTAAAATTAGCATAACTAGGCCAACCCCCTTTTGCCCATCATTTGAACCATGGGAGAAACTTACGCCAGTGCAGGTAAGTAATAAAACCAATCTGATCCAAAATGGCGGTGGCGTATCTGCTAAAGGCTCTTTAAAAATAATACGGTTAGAGATAATCTGGCGCATTACATACATTAATAGAATTGCCAAACTAAAACCCAAAATAGGTGAAAATAGCAGTGAAAGTCCTATGTCGCTAGCTTTGGTCCAATTAATATAACTTGCTGCTTGTGGTGCAATAAAAGAAAAAGCAAATCCAACACCTATGATTGATCCAATTAATGTATGTGAGCTTGAACAAGGTATTCCCATGGCCCAAGTGCCTAAATTCCAAGAAACTGCAGTAATTAAAAGCGCTAAAATGAGTGCTATATTGTGATAAATATTTGTATCTAACAGTAAATCAGTAGGTAACAAATAGGTAATACCCATTGCAACAGCGATACCGCCAGCAAAAACACCAATAGCATTCCAAATTCCACTCCAAACCACTGCTGCCCAAGGCTTTAATGAGTTAGTATAAATTACTGTTGCTACTGCATTTGCTGTATCATGAAATCCATTAATGAATTCAAAAACAACAGCAGCAAACAAACAGAATAGTAATAAAATCGTTAATGAGGAGTCAAGACCAAACATAATTTAGTACTTTAAAAATAGATTAAGCCCCAAAAATATGGTATTTTGAAATATTATGTAGCTAGAAATTAACTTTTTTCAAAAAAAATGGGTTGAGAACAAGTTTGTATTAAATTCGCTGTTTGAAAACTAACATTAAATGAAAAAAATACTCTACACACTTACCACATTCTTATTATTAAGTACTGGATTAAAAGCTGATGAAGGAATGTGGATTCCTTTATTGCTCAAAAAATACAATTACGAACAAATGAAGGCCAAAGGCCTTAAACT